>DASPGW010000249.1 GCA_035620395.1 Desulfuromonadales bacterium
GGTCCGACCTTTCGGACTAGTCGGAGGAACATCATGAACATCCAGAATGAGATGCTGCAACTTGCCCGGCAGGCGAAGCAGGCGGCCCGGGTCATGGCCAAACTCTCTTCCGCGGTCAAGGACGACCTGCTGCGGCGCATGGCCGACGCACTGGAACACGGCGCCGCCGAGCTGCTGGCCGCCAACGAGAAGGATGTGGCCGCCGGCCGGCAGAAGGGACTTTCGGCGGCGATGGTCGACCGCCTGGGGCTGGACGAGCAGCGCATCCGGGCCATGGCCGACGGCCTGCGCGAGGTAGCTTCCCTGCCCGACCCGGTGGGAGAGATCACCGGCATGTGGCGGCGGCCCAACGGTATCCAGGTCGGGCGCATGCGCATCCCCCTCGGCGTGATCGGCATCGTCTACGAAGCGCGTCCCAACGTCACGGCCGATGCTGCCGGCCTCTGCCTGAAGAGCGGCAACGCCGTCATTCTGCGCGGCGGCTCCGAGGCGGTGCATTCCAACACCGCCATCGGCGCCCTGCTCAAAAAAGAACTCCGGCGCATGGGCCTGCCGGAGGCGGCCCTGCAGGTGGTCGCCACCACGGACCGCGCCGCGGTGCTTGAGCTGCTCAAACTGGAGGAGGAAATCGACCTGATCATCCCCCGCGGCGGCGAGGGACTGATCCGCTTCGTCGTCGAGCACTCCCGCATCCCGGTCATCAAGCACTACAAGGGAGTCTGTCACGTCTTTGTCGATGCCAGCGCCGATTTCGAGATGGCGGAACGGATCTGCGTCAACGCCAAGGTCCAGCGCCCCGGCGTGTGCAACGCCATGGAGACCCTGCTCATCCACAAGGACATTGCCGAAACCTTCGTGCCGCGCATCGTCGCCACCATGCGCAGCCAGGGTGTCGAATTGCGCGGCTGTCCGGTGACGCGCGAATTCGCCCCCGAGGTAATGGCAGCGAGCGAGACGGACTGGGGAGCCGAATATCTCGACCTGATTCTGGCGGTGAAGGTGGTCGACAACCTTGACGAGGCCATTGACCATATCCAGCAATACTGTTCCCTGCATACCGAGACCATCGTCACCGGCGACTACGCCAACGCCCAGAGGTTTCTGCGTGAAGTCAACTCGAGCGTGGTCATGGTCAACGCCTCGACTCGTTTTTCGGACGGCAACCAGCTCGGGCTGGGGGCGGAGATCGGCATCTCCACCACCAAGCTGCATGCCTTCGGTCCGATGGGACTGGAGGATCTGACCACCCGAAAATTCGTCGTACTCGGTGACGGGCAGATAAGACAATAATCATGTAGGGGCGCGGCGCCCGCGCCCGGGGCGGCGGAACCCCGCCCTACAACGGCCATCCCATGCGCATCGGCATCCTCGGCGGCACCTTCAATCCCATCCATCTCGCGCATCTGCGGATTGCCGAAGAGGTGCGCGAAGTTTGTGCTCTTGACCAGATCCTGTTCATCCCGGCCGCCCTGCCACCGCACAAGAATGTCGCCGAGGATGTCCCCTTCGCACACCGGCTGGCTATGGTGGAGCTGGCGGTGGCCGATAACCGCTATTTCCGTGTCTCCGATCTGGAAGGGCGCCGCACCGGCAAGAGCTACTCGGTCCATACCCTGGAGATTCTGCACCGGGAGAACCCGGCGGACGAATACTTTTTCATCGTCGGCATGGATTCCTTCCGCGACATCACCTCCTGGAAGGAGTACCGCCGTCTTTTCGAGCTGGCGCACATCGTCGTCGCCGCCCGCCCCGGCAGCCCCGGCGGAGATCCGCTCGGCCTGCTGCCCGTTGCCATCCGGGCCGACTTCTGTTATGATTGCGCCGCCAAAACGCTGCAGCATCGCTGCGGTACGTCGGTGATTTTCCTTCAAGAAACCCGACTCGACATCTCCTCCACCCGGATTCGCCGGATGGTGGCCGAGGGGCGCTCGATTCACTACCTCGTTCCCGCCGCCGTTGAGGACTACATCGTCCGCCACGGTTTCTACCGTGGCCAGGAAAGGTTATAACCGCTTGGAATCGAAACAACGGGCCATCCTCTGCGCCGCCTACGCTCTGGAGAAAAAGGCCTTCGACGTCCGCATTCTCGAAGTGCGGGGGCTTTCATCCCTGACCGATTACCTGTTGCTTGCCTCGGGCCGTTCCGACCGACAGGTCCAGGCGGTGGCCGAGTCGGTGCGCCTCGGACTGAAAAAGGACCATGCCATTCTCCCTCTGGCGGTCGAAGGAATGAACGAGGGGCGCTGGGTGCTCATCGATTACGGCGACGTCATGGTACACATCTTCCAGCAACCGGTTCGGGAGTTCTACGATCTTGACGGGCTCTGGAGCGAAGCGGCCGAGATCTCCGTTCCCGACGAGTATCATTGGGAGCGGCAGGCCGGGGCAAGGTGAAACTTCGTCTGGTCTGCGTCGGCAAGGTCTCGGAGCACTACCTGCGGGACGGTGTCGACGATTTTGCCGCCCGCATCACGCGCTATATGCCGCTGCTGGTAAGCGAACTGAAGGAAGAAAAGGTCGGCGGCAAAAAGGGCGATCCCCGCCACCTGCGCGAACGGGAGGGGGAGCGGATTCTGGAGAAGATCCCGGCAACGGCATTCACCGTCGTTCTCGATGAACGCGGCAAAACCATGACTTCTGAAGGTGTGGCCGCCCTGCTGGAGCGCCACATGGTGCAGGGGACTCCAGAAGTGGCGCTGGTCATCGGCGGCCCCTACGGGCTGAGCGAAGCAGTCCGGGGTCGGGCGGACCTGCTGCTGTCGCTCTCCCCCATGACGTTCACCCACCAGATGGCCCGACTTTTTCTGCTGGAGCAAATTTACCGGGGACTGACCATCCTGCGCAACGAGCCGTATCACAACCGCTGACATTGTTCACTGTAAGGAGTGTATTGACTGATGGAAGAGAAAGAGCTGCAAGCGGCCAAGGAACAACTGCTGCGGATGCGTCGCGAACTGATGCAGGAGGTGCAGGATGCCGCCGCCGCCTGCCGGGAAATGGGCCAGGACGGCGTTCCTGACATCGGCGACATGTCCTCGCAGACCTACAGCCGCGACGTTCTGCTCAATCTCAGCGAAACGCAGCGGCAGAAGATTCGCGATATCGACGCCGCCCTTGATCGTCTGGCCAGCGGCGAATATGGCGTCTGCATGCGCTGCGGCGAGGAAATCGCCCCCAAGCGCATGGCTGTACGCCCCTTCTCCCGTTACTGCGTGGAGTGCAAGACAGAAATTGAGAAGTTCGGCGAATAACCCCTATCGCCCCCTGTTATCAGGGCTCTGCCCCGGGAGAAGAACATGACGTTCATGTCGTTTCTGCTGCTTGTAATCCTTTTTCTGGCCTTCTTTATCTATTTCTCCGGCCTGAACCCGCACGAAATCACCATCTTCCTCTTCCCGGATCAGAGTATCACCTATTCGACCGCCATCGTCGTGGTAGGCCTTGTGCTGTTCGGGTTGGCTCTCGGCTATCTCGCGCACGTCTACAGCACGGTGAGCCATATGGTCAAGCACTGGAAGCGCGACCGTAACGAAAAGAAAATGCGCGAAGTGGCGGCCATTTACCGCGAGGGGGTCGGGAGGCTGCTCTCGGGAGACATCAAGAAGGCCCACAGCCTGCTGCAGAAGGCCCTGGAGCGCGACCCGTCCCGCGTCGAGACCTATATCGCCATGGCCAGCGTCCACCTGCAGGAAGGCGACGCCCAGGAAGGAGTGAGCCTGCTGCGCAAGGCGCGGGGGATCGAACCAAAGAGCCTGGAAGTGCTGTTCAAGCTCGCCGCCACCTACGAGGAGATCGGCCAGGACGAAGATGTCATCCAGACCTACCAGGCGATCCTCGCCCTTGAGAGCGATAATCGCAAGGCGCTGCGCGGTCTGCGTGACCTGCATATCCGGCACGGCCGCTGGAAGGAAGCACAGGAGTTGCAGAAGCGCCTCCTCAAGGTGGCCGCCGGCAGTCGCAGACTGGAAGAGGAAAAGCAGAAGAACCTCTTCCTGCGCTACGAAGTGGCCCGTCTGGCTCTGCAGGAAGGAGCGGCCGACCAGGCCAGGAACGAGCTCAGGGACATCGTCAAGGAAGCGCCGGAGTTTACCCCGGCCCGGGTTTCGCTGGGCGACGCCTGCCGCGCCCTGCGGCAGCGCGAGGAAGCGGTGCGGGTCTGGCAGGAAGGCTATCAGGCACTTGGCAAAAGCATCTTCCTGTCACGCCTGGAAGATCTCTATATGGAGGCCGAGGACCCGGCCACCCTCCTTTCCTTCTACCGCTCCGCCCTGCTCGAGCGCGGCGA
>DASPGW010000250.1 GCA_035620395.1 Desulfuromonadales bacterium
CGACGAACTTGGCCCGGGTCTTGTCCTTGAGGCTGTTGATGAAGACGTCCACCCCGACGTGGATGCCGGTGCGCACCCCGTAGGCGGCGCCGAACTTGGCCATCCAGATGAACATGTAGATGCACAGCTCCTGTGCCCAGCTCATGTTGAGGCTGAGGAGCCAGTCCTGCACGCCGGGGATGGCCACGCCTGCGGCGTAGCGGTGTACGACCGAGGCGAAGATGACCACGGTCGCGGCACCGATGAGGGTGGCAACCAGCCACTCCTCCAGATGATCGAGAAATCTCATCATTAACGTTGTCTCCACTTCCCGGTTTTACTTGGTGTCAAAACGGCGCAAAAATGCCGCTGCACTCGCGTACAGCGGCATTTTTCTCACAACCTACTTCTTGAAGCCGGTGGCCTGGTAAACTTCCTGGATGAGGTCGGCGCCGATGCGGCCGGCCTGCTCGTCGTGCACCTTGACCAGGGCATTTTTCCACGCAGCCCGCTCGGTCGGGGTGAGGGTGAGGATCTTCGACTTGCCGGAGGCCTTCACCGCTGCCAGGTCTTCATCGTTTTTCTTCTTGGCGATGTCGTTGGCGTACTTTGTCGCCTCGGCCATGGCGCCTTCGAGGGTGGTGCGGATGTCGGCCGGCAGCCCGTCCCAGAACTTCTTGTTGACGATCACCGCGTAGCCGAGGTAGCCGTGGTCAGTGACGGTAACGTATTTTTGAACTTCGTGCATCTTCTGGGTGTAGAGGTTGGAGGGCGGGTTCTCGGTGCCGTCGACGACGCCGGTCTGCAGCGCCTGGTAGACCTCGGAGAAGGCCATGACCTGAGGAATGGCGCCGAGGGCGCGCATCTGGGCATCGAGGATCTTGGAGGACTGGATGCGCATCTTCAGTCCCTTGCAGTCTTCGGGCTTTTTCAGCTCTTTGTTGGCGCTCATCACCTTGAAACCGTTGTCCCAGTACGCCAGACCGCGGATTCCCTTGGGCTCGAGCTTGTTCAGCAGCTTCTGGCCGACCGGACCCTCGGTCACCTTGTGCAATTGCTCATAGCCGTCAAAGATGAACGGCAGGTCGAAGAGTTCGAACTCCTTGACGCCGAGAGGGGCGAATTTGGCCAGCGACGGGGCCAGCATTTGCACCGCACCGAGCTGGAGCGCCTCCATCTCTTCCTTGTCCTTGTAGAGCTGGCTGTTCGGGTAAACCTCTATCTTTACTGCCCCCTTGGTGCGCTCTTCGGCCAGTTTCTTGAAGTACTCGGCCGCCTGCCCTTTAGGGGTGTCGACAGCTACGACGTGACTGAACTTGATCACGATCTGCTCGGCCATGGCGGTCGAAGTGAATGCGAGTACCGCGGCTACGGCCATAAAAAACAGAACACTTTTCTTCATCTCCATCTCCTTTGGTGTTGGTGGTTGAACTGTTTGCCCAACTTTTCGACTAATAGTCAATGAATTACAGGGTGTGCAGGTAATCGCAAGGAAGATGCCATTACCAAAATAATGTTTGCAGACGGTTCATTGTAGCTGAATATTAACCGCTTGCAACTCACGACAAATCGTTCGAGGGGAACAATCTGTCGGGGGTGGTGGCGGGTTCCCACCTTTTGTGGCGAAAAAAAACCAATTTGACTGTTGTTATTTTCTGTCTGATCGCTTACCTAGAACAAAGGTTTTCTTTTTGGCAGCTCTATCCGATGGAGGGTAGTCGGCATTTGCGTTGTTGAGTGATAACTCTTTCCGGAAGAAGGAGGGCACTCGGATGCGGTTCCGTCAGATAAGCAAAGCATCAGCCCCTTGCAAAAACGTGGAGCAAGCAGTGTTCCAGCAGGCCTTGCCGGCAGGAGTCCATGGAACATATTCTTGGATTTGCAATACTGCATAATCAAGCAAGGAGGGTGCCATTTTAAAAAGGCGTTCTTTTTCTCCCTCTTTTCTTGATCGCGCCATGGATTAAAAGGGCTTGTCCCAAGGTAGCGGGACGCTTTTCCGTCTGCTCCCTGACCATGGCCCGCCTTTCGTGGCGAAAAAAAGCCATAATGCGGGATGTGTGCGCCTGTGAAATCCGGTAAGCTCTTGACAAGGTATGGGTCTTCTTTGAAGATAGCCCCTGCCTGGTGGGCCGTGTAGCCCGCTTCGGTATGGACTTGCCGTCTGAAATCCGGATTCTTTCTTTGCTCCGCGATGGGGGTGTAATGTACAGAACTGCCCACTATCTGGCTCCGGCCAAGATCAATCTTTGTCTGCATGTCCTGGGGCGCCGGAGTGATGGCTATCATGAGGTGGCGATGATCATGCAAAGGGTCTCCCTTTACGATCGCCTTGAAATGAAGCTAACTGCCGAGCCGGGAGTGCGGGTCATCTGCCCCGGCGTCGAGTTGCCGCCGGACGGAGAGAATATTGCCGCCCGCGCCGCCCGTCGGCTTCTGGCTCTGGCCGGTAACCGGTGCGGCGTCCAGATTGTCATCGATAAGCAGATTCCGGTCGCCGCCGGTCTGGGCGGCGGCTCTTCCGATGCTGCAACGGTGTTGCTGGGGCTCAACGATATGCTGGAGTTGGGGCTGGACCGCGCTACGCTGATGGCGGAGGGCGCCCGCCTTGGGGCGGACGTGCCATTTTTTATTTTCGGGGCGGCCGCCTGGGCGACGGGGATCGGCGACAGGCTGGAAAAAGTCGAGGATCTGCCACCGCTCTGGTACGTTCTGGTCAACCCCGGCCTGGCCGTTTCGACTGCCTGGGCCTACCAAAATTTGGGGTTGACATCAAAAATCGAAGAGGCTAAACTGCCGAGGTTTTCCAGAACGCTTGGGGGGGTCGTCGGGCTCCTGCACAACGATCTGGAGCGGGTGACGGTAAGCCGCTACCCGCTTGTCGCCAGGGTCAAGGAGGAACTCGCCGCCAGCGGTGCGGCCGGAGTCCTCATGTCCGGCAGCGGGCCTACGGTCTTCGGCGTCTTTGCCGAGGAGTCGGCCGCCCGGAAGGCGGCCGACGAACTCCAGCTCCATTCCGGTTGGCGCGTGTTCGTCGTGCAGCCGGTTTGAAGCCGGCGCATGGTTTACAGGCACGAGGCTCGAGGGAAAAGAAGCCTGATTTCCTTGAATCTATTAGCCTTGTGGCTCGAACTTGATTACATTGGGGCGTCGCCAAGCGGTAAGGCACCGGATTTTGATTCCGGCATTCCAAGGTTCGAATCCTTGCGCCCCAGCCATTCCAAGCAGTAAAAACCCCGTTCACGACCGGTCCGGTTTGTCGCAACGAGGTTGTCGATACCAGGTAGATGCCTTTTTCGGGTAGGTCATGGGTTCCCATGGCCTACAGTTTTTCCAAGCAGTCAGCGAGGGTGCGCCAGTGGACAAGCTCAAGATTTTCAGCGGAAACTCCAACATCCCCCTCGCCCGGGAGATCTGCGGCCATCTCGCCGTCCCCCTGGGGAGCGCCAAGGTCAAGAATTTCTCCGATGGCGAGATCATGGTGGAGATCGGCGAAAACGTGCGCGGCCGAGATGTCTACATCATTCAATCGACCTGCGCTCCGACCAACAACAACCTCATGGAACTGCTGGTCATGACCGATGCGCTGAAACGGGCTTCGGCCGCGCGAATCACCGCGGTCATCCCCTATTTCGGTTACGCCCGCCAGGATCGCAAGGTGGCACCGCGCACTCCGATTACCAGCAAACTGGTCGCCGACCTGATTGCTACTGCCGGCATCCACCGGGTGCTGACCATCGACCTGCACGCCGGCCAGATTCAGGGGTTCTTCAATATTCCCGTCGATCACCTCTACGCTGCGCCCGTCATGCTCGATGAAATCCGGACCCGTTTCACGGAACGGGTGGTGGTCGTTTCCCCCGACGCCGGGGGCACCGAGCGCGCCCGGGCCTTCGCCAAGCGTCTCGATGCCGGGCTGGCGATCATCGACAAGCGCCGCAGTGGCCCCAATGTTTCGGAAGTCATGCACATCATCGGCGATGTCGCAGGCGAAGTCTGCATCATCGTCGATGACATGATCGATACTGCCGGCACCCTCTGCCAGGCCGCCAAGGCCCTCAAGGAGAAAGGCGCCCGGGAGATTTACGCCTGCGCTACCCACGCGGTTCTCTCCGGTCCGGCCCTGGAGCGGATCAACGAGAGTTGTCTGGAAGCGGTGGTCGTCACCAATTCCATTCCCCAGGATGACAAGGCCAAGGCCTGTCCCAAGCTCCGTGTCCTGTCAGTGGCGGAACTGCTGGCCGAGGCCATCCGGCGCATCAACGGGGACGAGTCGGTCAGCTCCCTTTTCGTCTAGGTGAAATCCGGCCATCGGGTCGGCTTTCCGACGCATAATCACTCTAAATGGAGGAATGTATAAATGGCACAATCAGAATTGACTGTCACCGCGCGTGAGGTTGTCGGCAAGGGTGGTGCCCGCTCTCTGCGGCGCCAGGGTTTGGTCCCGGCGGTTGTTTACGGCAAGGGCATTGAAACCTGCAACGTTGTTGTTGCACCCAAGGCGCTGAAGGCGGCGATTGCCACCGAAGCCGGGTGGAACACCCTGATCACCCTGAAAGGGAATGGCGCCTTCGACGGCAAGGTCGTCATCCTCAAGGACATGCAGGTCGATGCGATCCGTCGCGATGTTCAGCATGTCGATTTTCAGACCATCGACCTGCAGAAAAAAGTGCACGTCATGGTGCCGGTCCATCCGGTAGGAAAGTCAGAAGGTGAAAAGAACGGCGGCCATCTGCAGATCATTCGCCATGAACTCGAAGTGGTCTGCCTGCCGTCCGCCATTCCCACTGCCATTGAGGTCGATGTAGCGGCGCTCGGCATCGGCGATGTGCTTCACATCAACGATCTGGTTCTGCCGGCGGGGGTCGAAGCTCCTCACGACGTGAACTTTACGGTCATTACCGTCACCGGGCACAAGGCTGAGGAAGCCGAAGCGGCCGAAGAAACCGCCGAGGCCTGATCGAGGTCGGTTTGAAGCTCGTTGCCGGCCTGGGAAATCCGGGCGCCAAGTATGCCGGGACCCGGCACAATGTTGGCTTCATGGTGGCCGAGGAACTGGCTGCGCGCAGCGGCATCAGTCTCAAGAAAAACGGCTATCAGGGGATTTACGGGGTCGGCCGGGTGGCAGGGGAAGAGGTCACCATCCTGCTGCCGCAGACCTTCATGAACCTGAGCGGCGTCAGCGTCGCGGCCGCCTGCAAATCCCTCGGCGTTGACCCGGGGGATTTGATTGTGGTCCACGACGATATCGACCTTTCCTTCGGCACTCTGAAGATAAGGGTCGGCGGCGGTCACGGCGGCCACAACGGTATCCGCAGCATCTGCGGTGTGCTCGGCAGCGGCGACTTCCTTCGGGTCAAGGTCGGGGTCGGACGCCCCCCCGCCGGCGGCGACGTGGCAGGCTATGTGCTGAATCCTTTCGGTGCCGCTGAGCGCGCCAGGCTGGAAACCGTAGTGGCGAATTCGGCGGCGGCAGTGGAAGCGCTTTTTGCCCGGGGGACGGCGCAAGCCATGAACGAATTCAATAATCGCGACATTGGCAACTAATATTACTTAGGGGAACGGGAGGAAAGGGATTCACATGGAACTGCAGATGTTCGCTCCAATTCTGGGTGTGATCGGCTTTGCGATCGCGATCGTGATTTACAACATGATCAAGGTCCAGCCCGTCGGCAACGAAAAGATGAAGGAAATCTCCGAAGCGATCCGGGGCGGCGCCATGGCCTTCCTGAAGCGTGAGTATTCGGTGTTGGCAATCTTCATCGTCCTCGTATTTTTTCTGATCATCCTGGCCCCCAGCCTCGGTTTCAATACCGCGCTGGCGTTTCTGGGCGGGGCGTTCTGTTCGATGCTCTGTGGTTTCATCGGCATGAAGGCGGCCACCCATGCCAACGTCAGGACTGCCGAGGCGGCCCGTGCCACTGGACAGGGCGCGGCGCTGATGGTCTCTTTCAACGGTGGCGCCGTCATGGGCCTGTCGGTCGCCTCGATGGGTCTGATCGGCGTGGGGATTGCCTACATTGTCTTCGGCGGTGACCCCCAGACCTCCATCTACATCAACGGCTTCGCCATGGGCGCCTCGTCCATCGCCCTCTTTGCCCGCGTCGGCGGCGGCATCTACACCAAGGCGGCCGACGTCGGTTCGGACCTGGTCGGCAAGGTGGAAGCCGGCATTCCCGAGGACGATCCCCGCAACCCCGGGGTCATTGCCGACAACGTCGGTGACTGCGTCGGTGATACCGCCGGCATGGGCGCCGACATTTTCGAGTCGTACGTCGGGTCGATCATCGCCACCATCGCCATTGCCGCCGCGGCCGGCGCGGGGCTGATGAGCACCCTGGCCGGTGCCCCGGTCGAGGTCGGTTCCGACCTGTTCAAGCTGACCCAGACCAACGCCATGCTGTTGCCGCTGGTGCTGGCCATGGCGGGCCTGATCTTCTCCCTGATCGGCGTCGGCTCCATGAAGTTTCTGAAGAACATCGATCCCGCCGCCGCCCTGCGCTACACCACCTTCGTGGCCGCCGGCGGCTTCCTGGTCGCCACCTTCTTCATCACCCGGGCGATGCACATCAGCAACGGCGTCTTCTGGGCTGTTTTTGCCGGCACCCTCGCCGGCATCGCCATCGGCCTGATCACCGAGTACTACACCTCTTCGGCACCGGTATTACGCATCGCCGAAGCCAGCAAGACCGGCCCGGCCACCAACATCATCCACGGCCTGGCCGTCGGTCTCGAGAGCTGCGCCTTGCCGATTCTGGTCATCTGCGTCGGTATTTTCGTCGCCAACCATTTCGCCGGCCTCTACGGCATCGGCATCGCCGCCGTCGGCATGCTCGCTACCGTCGGTGTGACCATGACCGTCGATGCCTACGGGCCGATCGCCGACAATGCCGGCGGCATCTCCGAGATGGCCGGCCTCGGCCCCGACGTGCGCAGGATCACCGACGGTCTCGACGCCATCGGCAACACCACCGCCGCTGTCGGCAAAGGCTTCGCCATCGGCTCCGCCGCCCTGACCGCTTTGGCCCTCTTCTCCGCCTATGCCACCGCCGTCAAGCTGGAAGCCATCAACCTCATCGAGCCTCTCACCGTCATCGGCCTCCTGATCGGTGGTTCGATTCCCTTCTTCATCGGCGCCCTGACCATGACTTCCGTCGGCCGGGCCGCCGGCAAGATGGTTGACGAGATCCGTCGGCAGTTCCGCGAGATTCCCGGTCTGCTTGAAGGCAAGCCCGGCGTCAAGCCGGAGCCGGAAAAGTGCGTGGACATCTCCGCCCGTGCCGCTCTTCGGGAGATGGTTCTGCCCGGCGTGGTCGCCGTCATTGCCCCGGTGCTGGTCGGAATGCTCCTCGGCAAGCAGGCTCTCGGCGGAATGCTCGCCGGTGCCACTCTGACCGGCGTGCTGGTGGCTCTGTTCATGTCCAACGCCGGCGGCGCCTGGGACAACGCCAAGAAGTTCATCGAGAAGGGTGAACTGGCCGGCGAGAAGAAGGGCGGCGACGCCCACAAGGCAGCCGTTGTCGGCGACACCGTCGGTGACCCGTTCAAGGACACTTCCGGCCCGGCCATGAACATCCTCATCAAACTGATGAGCGTCGTCTCGCTGGTCATTGCGCCTCTGCTGGTCTGATCTGCCGCCAGCAGGCTTAGCCTGAACACACGCGATAGCCGGGGCCTCGCCCCGGCTATCGTTCTTTTCAACTACGGCCCAAGGTCCCGAGTCCCGAGTCCGGGGGCCTGAAGAACAGGGACCAGATTTTAACCAAGTCTTCAATCACCGGTTTTTTTAACCAGTCACAGGTTCTCTTATGGGCTTCAAATGCGGCATCGTCGGTCTTCCCAACGTGGGTAAGTCGACCATCTTTAACGCCATAACCTCCGCCGGCGCCGAGTCGGCCAACTACCCCTTCTGCACCATCGAGCCGAACGTCGGTGTGGTCAACGTTCCCGACCCGCGCCTCGACGCCCTGGCCGCGATCGTGCGGCCGGAGCGGGTTCTGTCGACCACCATGGAGTTCGTCGACATCGCCGGCCTGGTCAAGGGGGCGAGCAAGGGTGAGGGGTTGGGGAACCAGTTTCTCGGGCATATCCGCCAAGTCGATGCCATCGCCCACATCGTTCGTTGTTTCGAGGACGAGAATGTCGTGCATGTCGATGGTACCGTCGATCCCGTACGCGATGTCGAGGTCATCCAGACCGAGCTCAACCTTGCCGATCTGGAGTCGGTCGACAAACGAATCGCCCGGACCGAAAAACAGGCCAAGAGCGGCGACAAGAAACTTCAGGCCGAACTTGAAGTTCTGCGCAAGGTGCAGGTTTGTCTGAACGAGGGACGTCCGGCTCGTGCCACGGATCTGACGCCGGAGGAGCGGTTGACCCTCCGCGATCTGCACCTGATTACCGCCAAGCCGGTGCTCTATGTCGCCAACGTGGCCGAAGAGGACCTTGAGGGGCAACACCCCTTCGTCGGTCTGGTGCGCAAGCTGGCGGAGCAGGAAGGGGCGGAGATGGTGACGATCTGCGGCAAGATCGAAGCCGAAATTGCCGAATTGGCCCCGGCCGAGAAGGTCGAATTTTTGCGGGAGCTCGGTCTTCCCGAAGCGGGCCTCGACCGGATGATTCACGCCGGCTACCACCTGCTCGGCCTGATCACCTATTTCACCGCCGGCGTCAAAGAGGTTCGGGCGTGGACAATTCCCCGGGGAGCAAAGGCGCCCGCCGCGGCCGGCGTCATCCATACCGATTTTGAAAAAGGCTTCATCCGGGCCGAAGTCATCGCCTACCAGGATTTCATCGCTGCCGGTGGCGAGTCCGGGGCCAAGGAAAAGGGGCTTCTGCGCCTGGAGGGGAAGGAATATGTCGTTCAGGACGGCGATGTGATGCATTTTCGCTTCAACGTCTAGCGCGAAAAACGTTGAATTAGAAGAGGAAGTGTGGTAGTAAACTAAATTCTTTCAGGCGCTGGTCGACCGGCGCCTGCTCCTTGCTCCGGAACAGACCGGGGCTCACACACCCGAGAGGAGGTTCTCGACACATGCGTACCTACGAAACAATCTTCATCATTCACCCCGACATCGTCGGCGATGCCTATACGGCTATTGTCGACAAGTTCAAAGGGGTCCTCGCCGAGCAGGGTTCCAACGTGCTCAAGGTTGAGGAATGGGGAACCCGCAAGCTGGCCTACACGGTCAAGAAACAGGGTCGTGGTTCCTACGTTCTGGTAGCCTACGAGGCCGGCCCCAAGGTTATTGCCGAGTTTGAACGGCGCCTGCGCATCGACGAAAGCGTCATCAAGTTTCAGACGGTCTTCCTGGAAAATGGTCTCGAAGAGACCGCTGCGGCCAAAGAGGGGGCGGTTGAAGCTCCTGTTGCCGAGATCGAGGAAGAAGAAGAGACTGAAGAGAACGCTTAAGGAACCCAGCCGACCTGAAACGGAGGACCGATATTATGGCTTATGAAAGAAAACCCGCTGCTTCCGCGGCCCCCCGCCGGCGCTTTACCCGCCGCAAGGGCTGTCGTTTTTGTGCCGATAAAACGATGAAAATCAATTATAAGGAAATCAAGAACCTGCGCTATTTTGTCTCCGAACGGGGCAAGATTGTGCCGCGGCGAATTTCCGGCAACTGTGCCACGCATCAGCGCAAGGTTACCGAGGCCATCAAGCTCGCTCGCAACATTGCACTGCTTCCCTTCACCGCCGGACAAGCTCCCGAGTGATCGGCGGAGCCGAGGTGCCCTCCCTCCATTGCCAGCGGCAACGCATCCTGTACCTTCTTGCCGGGACGCTGGTAACTGTGCTGCTGCAGCTGGCGGCCGGCGCGCTGGGTCCCTTCGGGATACTGTTCAATCTGTTGACGATGGTGCCGGTCTCCTTTGCCTGCATGGTGCAGGGAGGAGCGGTTGCCGGCGGCATCGTGTTCCTGACGACGGTCACGATTGCGGGGGTTTCGGGTACGGAAGGAAGTCTCGCCTACCTGCTCCAGTTCGGTCTTGGCTCCCTGCTCTTGTCGAAGCTTTTGCGCCGAGGCTGGGCATGGGACCGGGCGGTCGCCGTGACCCTGGTCATGGTCATCAGTCTCGCAGCGCTGGTTGTGGGCAGTTATCTGGTCTCGCAAGGCGAGTCAGTTACCGGAACCATTAACCAGTATGTGCAGACGGAAATCAAGCGGGCGCTTGCAGCTTCTGCCGCGTCCGGGCAGTCCGCGGCGGAGCTTGCCGAACTGACCGCCATGGCTGAGCAGATGTCCGCCCTGCTCACGCGGATATACCCCGGTCTGGCCGTGGCCGTTACCGGGGTGATGCTGCTGCTGACAGTCTTTCTGCTGGCAAAGCTGTCCCGCGGCAGGTACGCAATTCCCGGGCCGCCCTTTCCGCTCTGGAAGACCCCGGAACATCTCGTCTGGCTGCTCATTGCCGGGGGGTTCGGGTCGCTGCTGACAGATGGCTGGGTCCAGGTAGCTGCCTGGAACCTGCTGGCCGTTGCACTCCCCCTGTATTTTCTGCAGGGGATGGCGGTGGTCAGCTACTTCTTCCTTCGCAAGGGGTTTTCCCCTTTCATGCGCGGGTTAGGGTATCTGTTGCTGCTGGTGATCAACCCTTTTCAATTGCTCGTCGCCGGTATCGGCGTGTTTGATTTATGGGTTGATTTCAGAAAACCACGAATCAAGAAGACATAGATAGAAATAAGTTAATCTGGGAGGAAATCGATGAACGTCATTCTTACCGAAAGCGTGGATGGTCTCGGCAATATTGGTGACCTGGTCAAGGTGAAGCCCGGCTACGCCAGGAACTTTCTTGTTCCCCAGGGTCTCGCGGTCGAAGCCAATACCCGCAATGTGAAGGAACTGGAACATCAGAAGCGCCAGATGGAGCGCAAGGCGCAGAAAGTGGCCCAGGATGCCTCAGCCGTGAAGGCCCGGATCGAGGCCGTACCCTGTGTTTTCGCGCACCGGGCGGGCGAGGAAGGCAAGCTGTTCGGTGCGGTTACGAGCAAGGAGATCGGTGATAAGCTGGCCGCTGCCGGGGTCGAAATCGACCGCAAGAAGATCCAGCTGCCCGAGCCGATCAAGACCCTCGGCGAATACCAGGTGTCGGTCAAACTGGCGGCCGGGGTTACCGCCAATATCAAGGTTTCTGTTGTTCCCGCCGAATAAACAGCTACAAGAAAAAAAGACTCAAGGTTCAAGGAAAGGCTGAAGTCCCTGTGTCTGCGGTTTTCCTTGAACCTTGAGTCTTGAACCTTTCCTCCGGCATCTGGTCCTTATGTCTGATGTACCCTCTCATCGCCTTCCCCCGCAGAGTCTGGAAGGGGAGATGTCTGTCCTCGGCGGGGTCCTGCTCGAGAACGAGGCGCTGAACAAGGCCCTGGAAATTCTCCGCCCCGACGATTTTTACCGTGACAGCCACCGCAAGATATTCTCCGCCCTGATCGACCTCTCCAACCGCGGCGAGCCGGCCGACCTCGTGACCCTCACGGCAGCGTTGCAGCAGCAGGGGGCGCTGGAAGCGGTAGGTGGCAGCTCCTACCTGGCGACGCTTGTCGATTATGTCCCCACGGCCGCCAACATCACCTACTATTGCCGGCTGGTCAAGGAGAAGGCGATCGCCCGGCACCTGATTCGCGTTGCCACCGAGATCGCCACCAAGGGCTACGAGGGGGGGGAGGTGGAGAAGTCCCTCGACTGGGCCGAAAAGTCGATCTTCGAGATCACCGGGATGAAAACCCGGCCTTCCTACTTCGCCACCCGCGACATCCTCAAGGATACCTTCAAGACCATCGAAAAGCTCTTCGAGCGCAAGGAGTTGGTCACCGGCGTGCCGAGCGGGTTCACAGATCTCGACACCATGACCGCCGGTCTGCAGCCCGGAGACCTGGTTATTATCGCCGCCCGGCCGTCGATGGGTAAGACCGCCTTTATCCTCAACCTGGTCGAATATGCTGCCGTCCACTACCAGAACAAGGCTCCGACCATCATCTTCTCCCTGGAGATGAGCAAGGAGTCGCTGGTCCAGAGGATGCTCTGCTCCATCTCCAAGGTCGATGCCAGCCGGCTGCGCACCGGTCATCTCGGAGAATCCGACTGGCCCAAGCTCACCAATGGCGCCGGACTGCTCTCCGAGGCGCCGATCTTTATCGACGACACTCCGGCCATCTCGGTGCTGGAGCTGCGGGCCAAGGCCCGCCGGCTCAAGGCCGAAAAGAATCTTGGCCTTATCGTCGTCGACTACCTCCAGCTCATGACGGGGCACAATGCCGAAAATCGCCAGCAGGAAATATCCGAAATTTCCCGCTCGCTCAAAGCTCTGGCCAAGGAGTTGAGCGTCCCGGTCGTCGCTCTGTCGCAGCTCAACCGCTCCCTGGAAAACCGCACCGACAAGCGTCCCATCATGGCCGACCTGCGCGAATCGGGTGCCATCGAGCAGGACGCCGATGTGATCATGTTCATTTACCGGGAGACGGTTTACTGCGACGCCTGCAAAAAACGCGACGGTTCCTGCGACAAGGGACATGAAAAGGATGCCGAGATTGTCATCGGCAAGCAGCGTAACGGTCCCATCGGCACCGTGCATCTGACCTTCCGCGGCGAATACACGCGATTCGAGAACCAGTCGAAACGGGAACCCGGCTACTGAGGACAGTCCAGGAAGTTGTCCGGTCTGCACTATCTGCATCCAGGGGTGAAGAACGTGAAGAAGTTCGTGATGCCCCGATTCATCGACGGCCACCCAGCAAAGAGAAGAGGGCTCGCTGCTGCCGCGCTGGCCGTATCGCTGCTCCTCGGCGGCTGCGGCATGCTGCCGGGTACTCTTGTCGGCCCGACCTCCGATCAGGTCCTTTTTCAGCAAGGACTGGATTCCCTTCAAGGTACGACGACTCCCAAGGCGTTCTCGCGCCTGGCCGCTGAATTTCCGAACAGCCCGTGGACTTCCAGGGCCAGAGCGATCGAAAAAGCCCTGGGGCGGGCAAAAGAGGAGCAGCGGGACAGCAACCAGCTGCAGAAAAAACTCGAAGAGTGCCGGGCGGAGAAGGAACAACTGGCTGGCGATTTGCGTTCGCTGGAGAAGTACACGCTCAAGTTGAAGTCCCTGCTGACCGAAGCCGGAATTGCCGAACCTTTGCCGCCGGGCCGCTGAACAGTGCCTGCGGCCAAGTGGGAAAATTATTTCCCGATATGTACTGCCAGACAGGACCTTTTGCCCATCCGGCACCGAAAACGAGAAGACCCCCAAGCGGCCGCTTTGGGGGTCTTCTCGTTTTCGGTCAGTCGGGCGTTCAGTCGCGTTTGACGTCGATCCCGAGAGTCTGGACTTTTTTGCGCAGAGTATTGCGGTTTATGCCGAGGATCTCGGCGGCGCGCACCTGGTTGCCGCGGGTTTTGTCGAGAACAATATTGATCAGAGGCCGCTCCATCTGGTGGAGAACCATATCGTAGAGGTTGTCCAGTTCGTTGACGTCCATCTGCGCCAGGGCGTTCTGCAGCTTGTTGGCGATGAGGGCCTCCAGCGAATCGCTGTTCTCGGAGCGCTGCCCTTCGGCCAGCAGAGCCGGAAAGTCGGCAGGCGTCAGCAGTTGATCCGGAGAGAGCAGGGCCGCGCGCTGGATGGTGTTCTCCAGCTCTCGCACGTTCCCCGGCCAGGGGTAGCGCCGCAGCAGCGTCAGCGCCTCCTCGGTGCAGCCACGGGCCGGCACACCCAGTTCCTCGTGAGCCTTCTCGATGAAGTATTCGGCCAGCAGTGGTATGTCGTCGCGCCGCTCGCGCAGTGGCGGCAGCTCAATGGGGACGACATTCAGCCGGTAGAAGAGGTCCTCGCGGAACTCCTTGGCCCGCACCTTCTCCTTGAGGTCCTGGTTGGTGGCGGCGACGATACGCACGTCGACCGGGATGGCGGCGCTGCCGCCGGTGCGGGTGATCTCCTTCTCCTGCAGCACACGCAGCAGTTTGGCCTGCAGATCGAGCGGCATGTCGCCGATCTCGTCGAGAAAGAGGGTGCCGCCGCTCGCCTGCTCGAACTTGCCGATCTTGCGCTCAATAGCGCCGGTGAAGGCCCCCTTTTCGAAGCCGAAGAGTTCGCTTTCAAGAAGCTCGCGGGGAATGGCGGCACAGTTGAGGGCCAGAAACGGTTTGCCCAGGCGGGGGCTATTGAAGTGAATGCCGCGCGCTACCAACTCCTTGCCGGTCCCCGATTCGCCGGTAATCAGGACGGTAACGTCGGAGGGAGCCACCTTGCCGAGCAGTTTGTAGACCTCCTGCATCGGCCGGCTGCTGCCGATCAGCGTGCGGTCGAGCTGGTAGTGCTCCTTGAGCTCCTCTTTGAGACGGTGAACCTCGTCGGTCATCTCGGCGGCCTTCTGCGCCTTGAGAATGATACTGTCGAGGACATCGAGGTCGAAGGGCTTGGTAATGTAGTCGTAGGCTCCTCGCTTCATCGCTTCGACGGCGTTTTTCATCGTCGTTTCGGCGGTCATGATGACCACCAGGGTTGCCGGGCGCTCGGCGTGGAAACGCTCGAGCAACTCAAGCCCTGAGGTCCCCGGCATCTTGATGTCGAGAACGGCCAGGTCGTAGGCATTCTGGCGGAAGAGGGTCAGGGCCTCGGAGCCGCTCGAGGCAAGGTCGACGCTGAAGCC
>DASPGW010000251.1 GCA_035620395.1 Desulfuromonadales bacterium
TTATTTCCTTGAGCACGTTCGAATATTCAACGGCGATCAATGACAGGTCGACCCCCTCGCACACCTTGAAATGCTGATCGATGGCGATTCCGTCGTATCCCATGAGGATGGCGCCAAGCGCCCCGCTGGTCCCGTCAACGATACCCCTCAGAATTTCACCGAACATCTGCCCTCCTCCTGCTGATCGAATCGAGCCAGCGCGTCAGGATTGCAAGCTGCTGCGCCGCCGCCGTCTCCCCGGGACCAGGTTCCGAGCCCGCTGCGGTATCGACAGCGGGCACCGGGACTTCCACAATGGTCGTCGCCAGGTCGGCCGGAGCCGTCGCTGCGGGGGCAGATTTCTGTGTCTCTATGCGCAGTTTCAGCTCGACCAGTTTCTGGCGAATTTCTTCATTGTGAGGATCAGCTTGCAGCAAGTCGCGGTAGACCTTCATCGCCCGGCCGAGAAAACCCTGCCGGATGTAGATTTCGGCGATGGTCGGAGTAGAAATGGGATCAGCATGGGAATGGACAGCAGCGACGGGTCGCAAGGGGGTGGCCAAATCCGGCGTTGCCGCGGAAGAAACCAGCGCCGCCAGCATCTTCTGCGCCACATTATCGTCGGGTTTGAGAGCGACCGCCCGCCTCACCAGTCTCAGAGCCTCAACCTGCCCCCCCTGCTGCATCCGGACCCTGGCCAGGCCCTTGAGTGACAGGAGGTTCTCGGGATCGATCAGCAGAGCCCTTTCAAAGGCGGCAGCGGCAGCATCGACATTGCCAAGTTGGACCTGGATGCGGCCAAGGATCGAGTACCCCGGGCTGAAGGAAGGCAGGGCCTTCACCCCCTTGGTCGCCACCTCCAGCGCATCGTCGAGCAAACCCATCTGCCGATAGCTCTCCGCCAGCGAGACAAAGACCGTAGAGCGCGGGTCCTTGGCAAGGATTTCGACATATCCGGCGATCTTGCCGAGCAGAGAACCGGCCGCAGCATTAGGAGTCATAGTCGTACCTGACAGTCCGGGGATGGGAACTGCAGAACTTTCGCGAAGAGGCTTTCGGGGTCCGGGATCTCTCTCACCAGGCAATCTCCAATCCCGCGATTGAGAACAAAGCGCAGCACTCCCGCCCTGACCTTCTTGTCGCGCCCCATGGCCTCCAAATATTCCTCAAGGGGGAACGGCGGCGGCGTGACCGGCAACTCAAAAGCACCCAACAGCGCGGCGATGGCCGCTACCTGCTCTGCTGTGCAGAGGCCGAGTTCTTTGGCGACCGTAGCAGCCACGATCATGCCGATGGCAACCGCCTCGCCATGCCTGACCTCGCCGTAACCGGCCAGGGTCTCAACAGCATGGCCGAAGGTATGCCCGTAATTAAGAATGGCCCGAAGGGAGCTTTCTTTTTCGTCAAGTTCTACAATATCCGCCTTGATTTGGCAAGACCTCTTTACCGCCTCCACCAGCGCCGCCCTCTCCCGTCGACGCAGATGATCGCGATGCTCGCCAAGCCAGTCAAAAAAGCCAGCGTCACGGATGATGCCGTATTTGATCACCTCGGCCATCCCGGCGGCAAACTCCCTCTCCGGCAAAACCTCCAGCGTCGATACGTCAATATGGACGTGCCGGGGCTGGTAAAAGGCTCCGATGAGATTTTTACCGAGAGGATGGTTGATGGCCGTTTTGCCGCCGACCGAACTGTCCACCTGCGCCAGGAGGGTGGTCGGCACCTGGACAAAAGGGACACCACGCAGAAAAGTGGCTGCGGCGAAACCGGTGATATCTCCGACCACTCCGCCCCCCAAAGCGACAAGACCACAGTAGCGATCAAACCCTCTGGCGATCAAGGCGTCGTAGATCTGTTCTAGAGTCCGCAGGTTTTTATACTCTTCGCCATCGGGAATGGTGATCACTGAAGCGTTAAAATTCTCGCGGGCCAGAGCAGTCAGAACGCGCTCACCATACAATCCCTGAACCGTGGGATTGGTGATGACAGCTACTTGCCGCGGGAAATCGGCGGCACGCAGCGCTTCACCGAGACGCTCCAGAATCCCGTCCCCCACCCAGATGGGATAACTGCGCTCGCCAAGGCCGACGGTTAATCGTTCAAGCATTGATATTCCCTTCACGACTTCCAATTTTCTGCAGAATGGCCGTTGCTACCTCTGGAGCATTAAGACCGTCGGTATCAACGTTGATGTCGGCCTGCTCATAGAGCGGCAGTCGGCGGCGCCAGAGTTCCTCCACCTGACGCTGTTCCAGGCCGGCATCGCCGAGAGGGCGTCCCTGTGAACCGGCCAACCGCCTGCGCAGGGTTCCCCATGCGGCGCGCAGGTAAACAATGGTGCCAAGCTGATGCATGACCTTCCAGTTCTCTTCGCGGCCAATGATTCCACCGCCGGTGGCGACCACCGTCCGGTGAACTCCGACGAGAGATCGTAGAGCAGCGGCTTCATAATCCCGAAAACGCTCCTCTCCTTCGGCAGCGAATATCTCCGGAATCGAATGCCCGGCCAACTGGACGATCACCGAATCAAGATCGATCAGACTCAATCCGCCCAGCCGCTCCAGTTCGCGTCCCACCGTGCTTTTCCCGGCGCCCATGAAGCCGACCAGGATTATGTTGTCACCCTTAGAACGACTGGACATGATGGCGATATGCCGCAAGGTTTGTCTGCAGCTCCGCCATGCTGTCGCCGCCGAATTTTTCCAGCATGGCCGCGGCGATCTCGATGGCAACCACAGCCTCGGCGACCACGGCGGCCGCTGGCACGGCGCAGACATCGGAACGCTCCACCACCGCCTGAAATGGCATCTTGGACTTGAGATCGACCGTCTGCAGCGGCTTGTAGAGGGTCGGTATCGGCTTCATGGCGCCCCGGATGACCACCGGCTCGCCATTCGTCATGCCACCCTCAAGACCACCGGCCCGATTCGTCCGCCGGGCGAAACCACCTGGACCGTATTCGATTTCATCGTGCACCTGGGAACCGGGCAGACGCGCGGCGCCAAAACCTGCCCCGATCTCCACTCCCTTGAACGCCTGAATGCTCATCAACGCAGCGGCCAGGCGGCCGTCCAGACGCCGGTCCCAATGCACATGGCTCCCCAGACCAACCGGCGCCCCCAAGACAACTACTTCTACCACGCCGCCAAGCGAATCGCCAGCATCCCTTGCCTGGTCAATGGCGGCGATCATTCCGGCTTCGGCCTCCGGATCGTAGGTACGGCAGGGTGAGTTCTCGCTGAGTGCAAACCGGGCGCGATGATCCGCTTCCGCCGCCGCCTGAGCCACCACCCCACCGATTTCCCTGACGTACCCCAGGACCTCGACGCCGAGCGCCATCAGGAACTTGTGGCAAAGCGCCCCCACGGCGACACGGGCGGCCGTCTCCCGGGCACTGGAGCGCTCAAGGATATTGCGGGCGTCATCCTGCCGGTACTTGATGACACCGCTGAGGTCGGCGTGCCCTGGACGCGGTTGGGTGACGGCAACATCCTCCATCCGGTCCTCGGTCAGGGGCGACATCTTTTTTTCCCAGTTGGTCCAGTCCCGATTCTCGATGGCGAGAGTAATGGGCGAGCCAAGGGTTTTTCCCCAACGAACCCCGGAAAGAATGCGCACCCGGTCCTGCTCGATTTTCATTCGGCCGCCGCGACCGTACCCTTGCTGCCGGCGTGCCAGATGACGATCGATATCCTCTGAACCAACCTCAAGGTTCGCCGGCATTCCCTCGACAAGTGCCGTCAAGGCCGGGCCGTGCGACTCCCCGGCGGTAAGATAACGCAATTTCATAGATCCCATCCTGTGCTAGCAGTCATGAAGAAAGGACAGGCCTAGACCTGTCCTTTCACCTGTTGCCCTATCCTAGCAGAGAAAATCTTAGCGGACAATCCTCGGAGTGATGAAAATGAGCAATTCGGAACGGTTGTCGCTCTTGGTCGAGGACTTGAAAAGATGGCCCAGATACGGGATCTTCCGCAGGTACGGGATGCCGCTTTCACTGTCTGAGGTGTCTTCGACAAAGATGCCGCCAATAACCGTTGTCTCCCCATCCCTCACCAGCAGCTTGGTCTTCGCCTCCTTGGTGCTGATACCCGGGGCCGTAGCTCCCTGCACCAGGGTCGGAGTGCTGTTGCTGGCCGCGATATCCAGTATAATGCTGTTATCGGGGTTGATTTCCGGCGTGACTGTCAACTGAAGGTTGGCATCTACGAACTCGGTCTTGGGTAGGCCATCGGTGCCGGAAGACTGGTAAGGAATCTTGGTCCCCTGGCTGATGGTCGCCGCCTGCCCGTTCAGGGTCGAGACGCGCGGAGTGGAAATCACCTTTCCCTGCAGCGATGTCTCCAAGGCTGAAATCCGCAGGTCGAGAACCGTACTGTCTATCAGTGTACGGCCAAAGGTGATGGCAGACCCCAGGCCGGCATTGCCGGCCTGCGGAGAGATGACAAAATTGCCCCCACCGGATACGGCCGCACGGCTGAGGTCGCCCGAACCGGCGTCATTGTCATTGTAAGTAATAGCCCAGGAAACGCCGAGATTTCTGGTAAAGGTGGAATTTGCCTCGACGATTCTCGCTTCGATCATCACCTGCCGCTCCGGGGTGTCCAACAGCGAGACCAGACTGCGGATCTCCGCGACTACCGCAGGGATATCCTTGACGATAAGCTTCTTGTTTCGGGCATCCTCGGTCAGTTTGCCCCGTTCCGTCAGCAACTCCCTGGAAGGTCCGGCGACATTTGCCAGATTCGTGTAGCTGACAGAAATCGCCTCGGTCACAAGATCCTCAAGCTTTTCCTGTGTTCTGGCCGCCGTCAGTCTCGTTTCTGCCGCTGCCCGGATCTGGTCCTGGGGCATGATCCGGACCACGTTCCCCTCGCGAACCATACCGAGACCTTTGATCTCCATGATCAGGTCCAGCGCCTGATCCCAGGGAACATCGATCAGACGTAAGGTAATCGTTCCCTTAACATCATCGCTGGCGATGATATTAAGATCACTCACTTCGGCGATAAGCTGCAGAATGCGACGGATATCCGCGTCGTCAAAAACCAGGGAAATTTTCTGCCCCGAGTACTTCTCCGGCTCCAACCATGGCATAGCCGGCGATGTCGATGGCTCCCCTGCGGTCGGCGGAGAGAAAACCATTGCATCAACTGGCCGGCTCTCGAGAACCGGACTAGGGGTAACGGGAACTTCCATTTGAACCACGGCAGGCGGCGCAGCCTCGGCAAAGGGTCCATTGTCGACAACGAACTCCAATCCCCCGGCTTTTTTCTGCAGCGAATAGGTGGCTGGTCCTTTTAATTCGACAGTGAACCGGACATCCTGCCTTTTCCCGGACCGAACCGTATACGGGGTGATCAAGCGCACGGCACTGGGAAAGGCCGAAGCATCGATTGTTCTACGCAAGGCGCGGCTAATCTGAGCACTCTTCAGGCCAAACTGAACCACATTATCCTTTTGCACAGCATCGATCACATCAGCCGGGCCGGAAAGGGCGACCCAGAGCAGAGACTTGCCATCCTCAACCTTGAAGTCGACAGCCTCTACGGTTGCCGGGCCCACGGAGGGGGTCTTGTTCGTTTTGGGGGTTTGCCGAGCAGCCTGCTCGCCCCAGCCGACAACCACCGAACTACCCATCTTGTCGACGGTATATTTGGGCAATCGCCCCCCAGCGGCATCAAAGACAAACCGCGTCTTGTCCGGGTAAGTCCCCACCCTTATCCCTTTAAATCCTTGAGTAGCGTTGAATGCACGTTCAGGGAAAGAAGGCTTCACTCCGAAAAGGTCGACCACCAGCCTGGGGGGAGCACCAAGGGTGAAGTGCTGAAACCGCTCAATACGGCCACCAGTATTCAATGTGGCCTGATTGCCCTTTACCTCGACAGATTTAACCACTTTGGAGAGAACCGATGGCTCGGCAGGAGTCCCAGACGCCTCGGGCTTATCACTGGTGGAAACAGTCTGCAGATCTTCTTTGGGAGGCACAACCGGGGAAGCAACTTTCGTCATTTCACCTTCAGTCGCCGTCACCTTCTCGGTTGAACCGGCGGGAGCGGAAGGTGACCCGCCAGGAGACTGAGCAAAGTTGACGCGAAAGACATTCCCGGACTGCAAAATATTATAGGGGGTTTGCGCGGTAAGCAGAAGCTCGACCCGCCCCAGACGGCCCGAAGTGAGGTCGAAGGAAGAGACGCGGATCTCCCGGACAGGCGGCGAATCGACCATGATCGGGCTGGCGACCCCCGTTACATCCATACCCGGGAAATCGATCACGACCCGCATGGGTTCAGAGGAATCATAGACGGTATAACGGTAACCGACAGGATCACGAGTCGTAATGTGAACCGCGGACTGCTCGTCTGCCTTATCGGCGGAAACGGCAAGAACCTGGTTGATCTCCTTGGCCACACTCCCGCTTTGAGCGAAACTCCAGGTGGAGGCGCCGGTAAGGAAGCAGACCATAACTCCAGCGGTTGCAATGCCCCTAGAAACTCTTTCACTCAACCTCATGGTCAACAAACGAGTCATTTCATTAAACTCCTTCCCGTTTAGGAAGCTGGATCGATTCGACACTCTTGCGGATTTCTCCGGAGAAATCGTAGTAACGTTCTTCAACCAGAACCGCATCGGCTTTGATGCCAACGACTCTTCCATCATTTTTGCCGACCTTGATCCCCTTTTTCAGGATATAGGATTTACCATCAGGGGCGATCACCATGGCCCGTGGCTCTCCCTTCCCAAGGATCACCCCGATCAACCGCAGTTGTCCCAGGTCAAACTTTTCCAGGGGAGTCAAGGGAACATCCTGCTGAGCGATCGGTTTCTTTATCGATGTCAGCGGTTCGAAGGGATCGCGACGCCCGGAAGGATCATAGACATACCGCGGGGGGGGAGGCGCTGCAACCTCGGGAGCAACCTGTGGCGCTGCTTCCCTGGGAGGTGGCGCGGCAACTTTTCGCGGTGCGGCCGGTGGTGGCGCGGGGGTGTCCTCGTCACAGCCAAACAGCAGAAAAAGGGCCGCGAAAGCGATAATCATTAACTGAAGCCTTTTGCGGGTCATCGCTGTCCTCTTCGTTTTATTTCGCAGGCGGACTCTCTATGAAACGGAATGTCGTCGCCAGGCAATCGACAGCCAAAACAGTCCGGCCATCTGTCGTCTTGGCGCCTCCCATGGTCAGATTACCCATATTAACGATCCGCGGCAGTTCACCGACCGACTGAAAGAAAAGGGCAATCTGGTGAAACGAACCGGAAAGCTTGAGTTCGACAGGCACTTCTGCATAAAAACCCTTAGGAACTTCCCCACTCGGTTTGAAACGCAACACGTCAAGCCCCTGTTCCTTGGCCAGAGAGGCAATGTTGGTCAATAGTGACGGGATCTCTTTTTCGTTCGGCAACTGGGTCAGCGCCTCGGCAAGTTGCTGCTGCATTTTCTCATACTCGGCCTGGAATTTCGGCAGATCCCTGGCGATACGCCGGTCCTGTTCCAGTTTCGTCTGCAGAGTGGCGCCGGTTTCGAGCAGCTGTCGATACTCCTCATGTTTGGGCAAATAGAGGAAATAGGCGAAACCGCCGATGACAAGGAGCAAAACCACACAGAGGATAAGACCACGTTGATATGCCGGCAGCTTGAGCAGTTTTTCTACGCGAGGATTCATGGGCAATCAGACCTCATTATTGCGCGGGGCTTTTGGGTGGCGCTTCAACACGGCCAACGATATCGAATTTGTGGAGCTTGAGTCCGCCCTGAGCAACCTGTTCGATCACCTGCAGCTCAACGTTCATGTAGTAAGGAGAAGCCTCAAGGTCGCGCAGAAACTGCGCTACGGTCTCTTCATTCATACCGAAACCGCTGATCGATATGGCGCCGGCGGACGACTTGAACGCGCTGATCCACAGTTTATCCGGCATTCTGCCGCTCAATTCATCCAGCAGATGTACCGGTCCGGATTGACCCTCCTTGAGTTTGGCCAGAATGTCGAGCTTGCCCTGCAACTCTTCCTTCATCTTCTTGAAGCGACCGACTTCCCCAATTTGTTTCTTGAGCCGATTGATCTCATTCTCTTTCCTGGCATTTTCCTCTTTGGCTTCAGCCACCTTGTTCAGCAGCGACAGATAGACAACTGCACAACCGGCCGACGCAATCAAAACACACGCGAGCAGGAGGACGAGCTGTCCACGTAATTTTTCCTTTTTCTGGGCTGCCTTGACCGGTAACAGATTAATTCGAATCATTTGTCACCCAACCTCCTCATGGCAAGCCCGGCAGCGAC
>DASPGW010000252.1 GCA_035620395.1 Desulfuromonadales bacterium
TGCAGGTGGTACTCAAGGAGGCTTCGACCTCGGCGGCGGGCCAAACCCTGCCGGCCGTGGCCATCAAATACGGCGCATTCCTCAACACCGTCATCGAATTCCTGATCATCGCCCTGAGCGTCTTCGTAGTCATCAAGTTCATGAACCGGCTGCTGAAGCAGCGCACAGCCGAAGCCGGCTGAGCGTCTCGATTCTGCGGCATTGAGGAACCGTGGACCAATCCAAACATGTCCTGGTCGTCGGCTGCCTGGTCCGCAATGATGCGGGCCAGGTCCTGTTGGTCCGCCACCACAGACGCGGCTGGGAAATTCCCCAGGGGCGGGTCGAAGAAGGCGAAGACCTGCTGGCGGCCGCCCGCCGCGAAGTGCTGGAAGAGACGGGAGTGACGGTGGAAGTGGGACCGCTGGCCGCCGTCTGGTCCAAGCTCACGCCGCCGGCCGCACTGATCCTGAATTTCCTCGCCACCTGGCGGCAAGGCAAGCTCACCAGCAGCGAAGAGTGCCCTGAGCTCGGCTGGTTCACTTCCGAAGAAGCGCTGTTGAAGGTGACCCACCCGGTCAATAGTGACCGCCTGCAGACCCTCCTCGACTTCGACGGCCGCATTCTCTACCGTGCCTACGCGCCAAAACCCTACCAGCTTGAGGTGGAAGCCTATTTAGCTTGATTCGTTTCCTGATGAAATCATCTAGGAATTCCGATCTCAAAGCCGCCACCTGTTTCGATTGCAAATCGTCCGTGCATTCTTGCTTCAAACTGATTCAATGGGGCTGACACCAAACTCCGAAAAATCAGGGTTTGTAGGAATCGTAGGCAACTTGGCCGTCGGGTAGCCGCTAGGAAACCAGGATGACATGTTGGACATTCAGGCAACAGTAAACCGATTCCGGACCCAAGGCCAGTTGGAGTGTTGACAATTAGGCTAATTTTCGACTCTGATTATGAAATAGAGCAGATCGTTACCACTTTTCCGGCTAGATAACCGGCCCACGTGTCAGCAGTGAGAAGGTTCACTGAAAGGCTCGGACCAGGAGCTGGATTTTTACGCAGGAAGTTGACTCATGGAACCGACGATAGATTTCTGGCAGGAGCACAAGATCCGATTACGCCGCTACATCGCCAGAAGAGTGCGCGGGAACGACGCCGTCGACGACATCCTCCAGGATGTGTTTCTCAAGGCCCATACCAGCCTGCATTCAGTCAAAACCCCCGGAAGCGTCACGGCGTGGCTGTTCCGTATCGCGGCAAATGCCATTGCCGACCACTACCGTTCGGAGAAACCCTGGGATGAGCTCCCGGCGGAACTTGCGGCACCCGAGCCGGAACCCGACTATGTTGCAGAATTGGCTCCCTGCCTGCAGCCCCTCATCGCCGATTTGCCGGAGACTTACAAAACCGCCCTGGTCCTCTCGGAGCTGGAGGGAATGCCGCAGAAAGAGGTCGCCAGGCGGCTCGGCATTTCTCTCTCCGGTGCAAAATCCCGCGTTCAACGGGGCCGGGAAAAATTGCGGCAGCGCCTGCTCGACTGCTGCGACATCGAAACCGGACGATCAGGCGTCATCATCGGCTACGAGCGCCGCGACAAAACTTGTGGCGGCAGTTGTGACTGAAATGAAAAAGTTTGCGTCTTTTCTGTCGGCGCGCCGTCTATAGAGGTAAGACGTCACGAGCGTCGCAACCTTGAACGACAGGAGAAATGTATGGAACTTTTAAAAAGCGATGCGATCCGCCAGGCCGTTCGCCAACGTTACGGCCGGTTGGCCGAGGGCGACGGAGTCGGCTGCGGTTGTGGTCCGGCATGCTGCGACATCCTCGCCGCTGACGCGCAGGCATTGTCCCAGAAACTTGGCTATACCGCCGAGGATGTCGACATGGTGCCCCAGGGAGCCAACCTGGGGTTGGGTTGCGGCAATCCCCAGGCGATCGCCGCGCTGAAACCGGGAGAGGTTGTTCTCGATCTTGGCAGCGGCGGCGGATTCGATTGTCTCCTGGCGGCACGGCAGGTGGGCGATGCGGGCCTAGTCATTGGTGTCGACATGACTCCCGAGATGATTGCCAAGGCACGCGCCAATGCAGAAAAAGGCGGTTACCGGAACGTCGAATTTCGCCTTGGCGAGATTGAACATCTGCCAGTGGCGGACGGGACGGTGGATGTCATCATCTCGAACTGCGTCATCAATCTGTCTCCAGACAAGGCTCATGTTTTCGCCGATGCGTATCGGGTCCTGAAGCCCGGGGGACGCCTGGCCATTTCAGATGTCGTTGCCCTCGCCGAGTTGCCGGAGCAGATCCGTCGAGACATGGCACTTTATACGGGCTGCATGGCCGGAGCTTCCCTGGTGTCGGAGATCGAAACAATGCTGAGGGCGAGCGGGTTCACCAGGATTCGCGTTGCCACCAATGATGAGAGCAGTGCATTTATCCGCGATTGGGCGCCGGGGACCGATGTCGCGGACTATCTGGCATCGGCCACCATTGAGGCTATCAAACCCGCAATCTAATGCCATGCCGGCGCCACTGAACTGCAGCACTGAGCGTTGCAGCCGTTGGCGCCGATTGTTCACAACACAGAATCTGACAAACAGATTCCTTTACATGAGCCGCGACCGGCAGGGGCAGTTAGATTGCCTGAACTTTCTTTACCAACTACGACATCATTTCAGAAGCCATTCCGACCGCTGGTAGGGATGGCTTTTTTCGTAATGCAGAGAATTTAAGAAACAGCCCTCGCCAAGCTGCAAACGCCGGCCGATTTCATTGATGCAGCTTATGAGACTATTACGCCGGGCATGAAAATGGATTGCAGAATGGCGATCGGTCGATGACAAACCAGACTGGGCGAAGTGCAACAGTGAGGAAAGAATACTGAATCGCTCAGGCTATATAAGGGCGACCAAGAATAAAAAACCCCAAGCGAAAGACTACCGCCGATGTTCCTCAAGAAGTCGGCGAATGGTATCGGCAAAACCCTGCTGCTCGGGAAAAGAGATGGCGCTCACCGGGCAGAGCCGGCCGCAGGTACTGCACTCGACGACGCAGTTGAATGGGCTGCGCACCCGGGCTTTATGCTCCTGCTCGTCGAATTCAAGCACTCCGTTCTTGCAGAACTCAACGCAGGTGCGGCAGCCGATGCACATATCCGCGTCAATGGTCGGATACCAGGGGATTTTCTCGCGGGGGATGTTGCGCCAGTCGCTCATGGGGACCTCCTTGAGACCGTTCAGTCGGCCTTCGCCAGCGCCTGCCTGACCATTTTGACCAGTTCCGTGAGGAACTTTCCGGGATCGTGCGCAAGGGTCCAGACCTCGGGCAGCTTGTTCCAGGCTGTTCGATCCGCGGGGTCTCGCACCACCACCAGTTCGTTGGCGGACAGGTCATAAGCGAAAACGAAATGAGAGTTCTCCGGCAGGTCGGCGTTGGTGGGGTGCCAGGCCAGTTGCCCGCCTGCCAACTCCCGGGGAAAGTTTTCCTGCAGGATCTCCCCGGTCATCTGCTCGATCTGCAGGCACTCGGCGCAGCGCGCCGTGCTGTGAAAATAGTAGACCCTGACCTCTGCGGCGGCCTCGGCGATCAGCAGCAGAAAGCAAACGACGGCGGCTCCGAGTATCCGCCATGTGCGATACGCCGGAGTCATCGCCATGCTCACGGATTTTTGGCCGCCAGTTCCTTGATCGCCGCCACCGCCTCGTCGGTCGTCTTGTTGCGGATATCGAGGGGAAGGTGGTGGGATTTGTCGAACCCGACTGCCTCGAAGGCGTCGCGGAACATCTTGCACTGCATCTGCGGGTCGCAGGCGGCGACGTAAAGCTTTTCCGTTTCACCCCCCGAAAGCAGCACCTTCAAAAACTCCTCGCCGTCACCAACGCAGAGTTGCGGGTGCAGGCAGACGTAGTCGAATAGTTTCTCCCGCCGCACGTCGGAGAGGACGCCGAAGATGTCCATTTTGGTGAAACTGGGGCAGGTTCCCTGGCAGACGCAGAGAATGAACCCTTTTTTGCTCATGGCTCGTTCCTCCTTGCGTTTAGTGAGAGGGGTTTGCCAAAGGTAGTTTATTGTCAAGCATACCCGTCTCCTCGGCAAAGTCACGTGCCCGGTCGCCGCGCAGAGACTCCGCCAGGCCGAGCAGGCCGTCGGTGAGGTACCTGGCCTCGAATCCCTTCGACCGCAAATAGGCCATGGCGATGGCCGAACGGTCCTTGTGCGGACAGGCGGTCACGATAAGCTTGTCCTTCGGCAGTTCCTGCAGCCTTTTGGGCAGCTCGTTCAGAGGGATGGCCAGGCCGAACCCCATGCGCCAGGCGGCGACCTCTTCGTTGAAACGGATATCGACCAGCACCGCCTTGCCGGAGAGGAGCAACGGGATGAGCCCCTTGCTGTCAATCTTCATCTCCTCGCGCATCTCGTAATCGAACCGGCTCAGGAAGGTGTCGAAGGACTCTTCCTGCGCACGGCCGGGAGCGGGCGCGGCCAGCAGCGGAATCAGGGTCAGACTGACTACCAGCAGATACTTCATCATCGTTCCTCCTGGTCACAAACCGGATATTTGTCTCAGAACGCCTGCCAGATGAACCAGACACCCACCACCGTGACAACCACACCGCTGATACGTTTCGCCCAAGTGGAGAAGCTGACCACTCCTTGGGCCTTGACGAACGCTTCGATGAACCCGGTGAAGGTGCCGGCGGCGAGCATTAGAAGGCAGTGCCCCAGGGCGTAGACGAAAAGGAGGGCGACGCCGTAGAGCACCTCCCTTTGGCTGGCGACGTAGGTGAGGATCACCACCAGCACTGGGGTGGCGCAAGGAGAGGAGACCACGCCGAAGAAAAGCCCGAGCAAGAATGCGCCGACGAGGCCGCCCCGCTTCGGCTTGAACTCGCGCCGGATGGGGAGGCGGATTTCGTACAGACCGGCCATCTGCAGCCCCATCGCCACAGCGACCGCGCCAGCGGCCACGTACCACCACCCCCCCAGGGTGCCAAACATCGTCCCGAGCAGCCCCGCCGCCGCGCCGAAGGCGGTGAAGGTCAGCGACAGGCCGAGGATGAAGGCGAGGGAGTAGTGAAACGCCTTCCACCGGTCCCCCTCGGCGTAGCCACCGACGAAACCGACCACCAGCGGGATGGTGGCCAGCACGCAGGGGGAGGCCGAGGAGATCACCCCGGCCAGAAAGACGGCGCCGAAGGCGACGAGGGGGTAGACGGCGATGATCTGTTCGATGTTGTCGAGCCAGCTCACTTTACCCCCAAGGCTTGTAGTTCCTTGATGATCTCCGCCTTGTCCATGAAGCCGACGTGCCTCTTCACTTCCTTGCCTCTGCCGTCGAAGAAGACCTGCGTCGGGATCATCTGGATGGCGAAGCGCTTGGCCGCCGACTGGTCCTCCCGCACGTCGATGAAGAGAACGTTTGCCCGGCCGCGATAGGTGCCGGCCAACTCCTCCAGGATCGGCGCCATCTTCTTGCATGGGATGCAGGTGCGGGCCCCCAGGTCGATGACGGCCGGCTTGCCAGCCGCCAGTGCACGGTCGACATCGGCAGAGGTCGCAGAGGGAAGTTCCGCCCAGGCGACGGTGGTGCTCAGCAGCAGGGTGAGAAGAACGAGCGACCGCTTCACAGCCACCCCCGAATCTCTTCCGCCGAGGGAGCCTTGCCGGAGACCTTGACCACGCCGTCGATCACCAGCGCCGGGGTGCTCATCACCCCGTACTTCATGATGGACGGGATGTCCTGCACCTTGACCACCTCAGCCTCCCTGCCAGCCTGGGCGAG
>DASPGW010000253.1 GCA_035620395.1 Desulfuromonadales bacterium
TCGAGAAGGCGATCGAAAGCTACCAGCGCTTCCTGGCCGAGACGCCGGACTCCGCCTTGACGCCCGAGGCTATCCGTCGGCTGGCCGACCTGAAGGTCGAGAGAGAATACGGACTCCTCAGCGGCGGTCAGGAGGCGGCGAATCAACTGCCAGCCCATTCGCCCTCACCCGTGAGAGGCGCAGCCGCCGCTCAGGGCCAACCGATGCCCGGGCGTCCCCCACTCCACGCAGGGGAGGGGACGTCAAGCCTGGCGCCTGTATCGGTGGCGGAAGCCCTTCCGGAAGGGGCTGATGATCTCGAGAGGGCCGGGGCTCTCGAGGCAATCGAGCTCTACAAGAAACTGCTGAACGACTACCCTCTGTACGAGCGCAATGACCAGGTGTTGTACCAGATGTCCCGTGCCTACGAGGAATTGGGGAGGGTCGAGGAGGCCATGGAGGTCATGGGCCGACTGGTTAGCGACTTCCCACGGTCGCACTATATCGATGAAGTGCAGTTCCGACGTGCTGAATACTTCTTTACGCGCCGGCAATACCTGGATGCCGAAGATGCCTACACGACCATCGTGAAGATCGGCGTCAGTTCGTCTTTCTATCCGTTTGCCTTGTACAAATTGGGTTGGAACTTCTACAAGCAGGATCTCTATGAAGATGCGGTTCATAGGTTCATTGCGCTGCTGGATTACAAGGTGTCCGTCGGCTACGACTTCGCGCAGACCGAAGACGAGCAGGAGCGCAAGCGCATGGACGACACCTTCCGTGTTATCAGTCTGAGTTTTTCCAACCTCGGCGGCCCCGGTTCCGTAGTGGATTACTTTTCCAGTCACGGCACGCGCAGCTACGAAGACAGCGTCTACAGCAACCTCGGCGAATTTTACTTCGACAAGCGCCGCTACAATGATGCCGCCGCCACCTACGATGCCTTCGTGAGTCGCAATCCGTTTCACAAGATGTCGCCTCGCTTCCACATGCGGGTCATCGAAATTCATGCCGCCGGCGGCTTTCCCAGTCTCGTCCTGGATGCGAAAAAGGCATTCGCCAGGAATTACGGCCTGAAGAGCGAATACTGGCAGTACTTTGAGCCGAGTGCCCGTCCCGAAGTCCTGGGTTACCTGAAAACCAACCTGACGGACCTGGCCAATCATTACCACGCGCTCTACCAGGACCCGCGGCACCGGGAAGAAAAGCCGACGAATTTCGAACAGGCGCTGCATTGGTATCGGGAGTTTCTCACCTCGTTCCCGATGGACCTCGAATCGCCGACCATCAATTATCAGCTGGCCGATCTGCTTCTGGAAAACCGCTTGTTCGACCAGGCGGCAGTGGAATACGAAAAGACGGCCTATAACTATCCGCGCCATGAGAAATCATCCACGGCCGGCTATGCGGCGGTTTACGCCTACCGTGAGCATCTCGGCGCCGTCTCGCCGGCGGACATAGACCCGGTCAAGCGGGAGGTTGTCCGCAGTTCACTGAAGTTTGCCGAGACCTTCCCTGAACACGAGAAGGCGGCGATCGTCCTCGGGGCGGCCGCCGATGATCTCTACGCCATGAAGGATTTCGAGCCGGCACTGGCGGCCGCGCACAAGCTTATCGAGGCCTTTCCCGGCACTGAGACGGAGGTGCTGCGATCGGCCTGGCTTGTCGTCGGTCATTCGTCCTACGAACTTCTCCGCTACAGCGAGGCGGAAACTGCCTATGCGCAGGTTCTGGCCCTGCTGCCCGCGGACGACAAGACGCGCGATGCGCTGGTCGACAATCTCGCCGCATCGATTTACAAGCAGGGTGAACAGGCGAATGCCATCGCGGATTATCGGGCCGCGGCAGATCATTTCCTGCGGGTGGGCCGCATGGCCCCGACCTCCAGGATCAGGGCGACCGCCGAGTACGACGCGGGCGCTGCCCTGATCCTGCTCAAGGACTGGAAAATGGCGGCTACTGTGCTGACGGGATTCCGCAGCCTGTTCCCCGATCACGAACTGCAGCCCGAGGTGACCAAGAAAATGGCCTTCGTCTACCGGGAGGACGGGCAGCTTTCCCTGGCGGCCAACGAATTTGAACGCATCGAAAGGGAAGCCAAGGACGACGAGGTACGGCGGGAGGCCCTGCTGATCGCGGCGGAACTGCATGTGGAGGCGGGCAGCGGCGCCCGGGCGCTCGAGGTTTACCGGCGCTACGCGGACTATTTCCCCCGACCGGTGGAGCTCAACCTGGAGACGCGCAGCAAGATTGCCGAAATGCTGAAGGCGGAGAACGACCAGACGAACTATCTGAACGAGCTCAGGAAGATCGTCGCGATCGACGCAGCGGCAGGGGGCGAGCGTACCGACCGGACCCGGTATCTGGCCGCGCATGCCGCACTGGTGCTGGCGGAGCCGGGATATGAGCGGTTCGTTGAAGTGCGGCTGGCACAACCCTTCGAGGTCAACCTGCGCAGGAAACGGGATCTGATGAAGGGGTCCGTGCAGGAATTCGGCAAGCTCCTCGATTATGAAATCGGGGAGGTCACGGCCGCGGCGACCTATTATCTGGCCGAGATCAATGCCCACTTCAGCAAGGCCCTGATGGAGTCCGAGCGTCCCGAGGGGTTGAGCGCTATGGAACTGGAACAGTACGAGCTGGCCATCGAAGAGCAGGCGTATCCCTTCGAGGAGAAGGCCATTGAGGTCCACGAGAGCAATCTCAAGCTGATCTCCCAGGGCATCTACAACGGCTGGGTCGACAAGAGCCTGCAGAAACTGGCGGTGTTCGTGCCCGCGCGCTATGCCAAGCCGGAAGAAACCAGCGACATCGTCAGTTCGCTGGATACCTACATTTTCGCGCTGGAAAGGCCGTCACCGCCGGCAGCGCCGCTGGCCGAAGGACCTGTGCTCGATGCGGGAGCCATGCCTGAAGAGCCCGGCGAGCAGGTTGAAAACGCAGAAGCAGCGCCACTTTCGGAGCCAGCTCTAACTGAAGTGCCGATTCAGGTGGATGCGCTGGCGGAGGTGGTAGAACCGGTGAAGTTGGAAGTGCCTATTCAGGTAGATGCTCCGGGGGATGCAGAAGCGCCGGTGAGGGCCGCGGCGGCTCCGCCGGCCACTACAGTGCAATAAGAATGGATCGAGCGACGGGGAGCAATGCTATGCATGGCATAAAGACACAGCTGTTGCAGTGGTTAATAGTACGAATCCCATCCCGAGTCATGTTTCTGGGGATCGTTTTATCGGCTATTGCCGGGTGTGCCATCGTTGAAAAGCCTAAGACAGAGGCCGTAGATAAGGTACCCGTCCTGGCGGCGGAACCCTCCGTGCCGGCGGGTCCGGTGGTGGCGCCGCTTATGGATGGCCGGACGGGATTCATCATCACGGAAACACCCAGTATGGATGCAGAGGGGCGGAGGGATTTCGAGCACGCCCTCGCGATGATGAAAAACCAGGACTATGAAAAGGCCATCGAACTTATGGAAAAGGTGATCGAGAGGTCACCGGGAGTCACGGCGCCTTACGTCGACATTGCCATTGCCTATAAGCAAATCGACCAGTTGGAGCATGCTGAAAAGCATCTGAAAACGGCCCTGGAACTGGTTCCCGAGCACCCGGTGGCGAGTAATGAATACGGCTTGTTGTTACGCAAAGCCGGACGATTTGCCGAAGCCCGGACGATCTACGAAAAGACGCTCGCGACCTTTCCCGATTATCATCCGGCTCGCAGAAATCTCGGGATTCTCTGCGACCTGTACCTGAATGACCAGGCATGTGCCCTTGAACAATACGAGATTTACAGCGAGGCCATGCCCAAGGATGAACAAGTCAAAATGTGGGTTGCCGACCTGCGCGCCCGCCTTAAGCGATAGGAGGTGAAATGAATCGGATATTGGTTCTCATCTTGTGGGTAAGCCTGGTTTCAGTCGTAACGGCCATGGCTGAAGACAACGAATCTGAACCCAAGGAGCTTTCGGGCATGTCCATCGTCGGCAATGATGAAGCCCCGAAATCCCTGTATATCGTTCCGTGGAAAAGCTCCGAAATGGGCGTGGAGACCAGTTTGCAAAGGATGTTGAACGAGGGTGACGTGCCGGTGGACCGAGACGTCTTCATGCGGCAGCTGGCCTTTTATGAAGTCAGCACCGCTCAATAACAAACTTCATTAATGGGAGGATTGAGTAATGGGATCTATCTATTCGATGGTCAAGTTTTTTCAAGAGGGTGGGATTTTCATGTGGCCCATACTGCTCGTGTTTGCAGTTGGAACAGCCATCGCGGTTGAGCGCTGGATCCACCTGAACCGCATCCGGAACGAGAATCGCAAAATGTGGAACCTGCTGCATCCGATGCTGGTTGAAGGCGAATTCGACAAGGCACGGGAGGTGGTCAACGACGACAAGTCCACCATCTCGCAGATGCTGGGCATGGGGCTGGCGCGCCAGGGCGCGGTGCGGCGTCGTGAAGACATCGAGATCGCCATGGAAGAGAGCATGATGGAGATCATCCCACAGCTCGAAAAACGAACTTCCTATTTGGCTCTGCTCGCGAACATTGCCACCCTGCTTGGGCTCCTGGGCACCATCATGGGTCTGATCGAGGCGTTCACCGCGGTGTCCAACGCGAACCCTGCCGAAAAGGCCGACCTGTTGTCCGCCAGCATATCGGTCGCCATGAACACCACGGCATTTGGTCTGATAACCGCAATACCTCTGCTGTTGATCCATGCCAAGGTCGCCTCCACCACGGGGCAAATCATCGACAGCCTCGAGATGGCATCGGTCAAGGCGCTGAACAGTATCTCCAATTCCGCCAAACGCCAATTCCAGGCGGGCTGATTATGTCGAGACGACATCATTACAGGCGGCGGGCGGAAGGACCTTCCGAATTGGATATGACCACCTTCATGAATCTGATGGTGGTGCTCATACCGTTTCTGCTTATCGGTGCCGTTTTCTCACGCGTGACGGTCATGGAGTTGAGCGTGCCGACCGCCGCCGGTGGGGCGGCTATTGTAAAGCCAAACTTCACTATCGAAGTGATCGTTCGTGATGCCGGGCTGGAGATTGCCAACGGCTCGTCAGTGGTGGCTGCCATCCCGAAGACGGGGAATCAGTACGATCTGAAGTTGCTGTCCGAAATGCTCGTCCGCCTGAAGGCCGATTACCCGGAGAAGAAAGAGGCAACGGTTTTGATGGAGCCGGGAATCGAATACGACTACCTGATTCAGGTCATGGACACGCTTCGTGGCGCCGAAGTACGGGTGGCGGGGAGTGAAGTGATGCAGAAAGTAGAGCTGTTCCCCGACATATCGATTGGAGACGCGCCATGACGAATACCAGACGCCTAAGACGGATGGGGCGCAACAAGAAAAAGGTGCCAAGCCTGAACCTGACGTCGCTGATGGATGTCTTTACCATTCTGGTGTTCTTCCTGCTTTTCAACACGGGCTCCACTGAGGTTGTGGAATCCCCCAAGGAGATCAAACTGCCCCACTCGGTGATCGAGGCCAAGCCAAGGGAAACGGTCGTGATCATGGTCAGTCCGGAGGCTGTGCTGGTTCAGGGCCAAGCCGTGATCGGCACCCCCGAACTGCTTGCATCCAGGAATGAGACGATTGCGGCGGTAACCGCCCGGCTGGATCAGATTGAACGCAATATTATCGGGATAAGCACCAAGACGGTCGTCGACAGCAAGGAGGTCACCATCCTTGCAGATAAAACGATTCCGTTCAGTGCGCTCAAGAAAATAATGTCAACCTGCACGGGGTCTGGATACGGGAAGATTTCTCTCGCGGTCATCCAGAAGGCCTCGCAAAGCTAGGGTGAATCCCGTGAATACATCCTTATTGACACAGGAATTGGAGCCACTGAACGCGCAGATCGAGCAGACTCGGGCGAAACTCGAGGTGCTTGGAGGTGAGCTGCGCGTGGTAGAGGCAGAGCTCGAAACGTTTTCCGCCGACAGACAGCGGTTCGACGCCTTGCGGGATGCCTGCAATGCGCTCGACAAGCTGACCGAACTGAAAGCGGGCGAGCTCTTTTGGGAGGGAGTGCCGGAGGTTACCGATGCTGCCGGACACATTAATCGACTTCGGGGTCGGGTTGCCCGTTTCGAAGGAGAGATACGGGGGGTTCTGGAAAAACAGGCGGCGCTCAAGGCGCAGGTCAACGACGGCCTCAATGAGCTGGACTACCTGTTTGATGAGGTAAACGATGCCCATGCCCGTGATGAGCGGCGCAAGGAAGAATTCATCATCGAGCGGGAGATTTCCCCCGTTCCTCCCCGGGCGCTGGTCATGCCCTGGACTACCGATGGGGAGTGCGAAAAGCGCTTCCGCCGCGCCATGCTCACTGCGTTGTTCTTCAGCATGGTCCTTGGCTATCTCATTCCCCTCGTGAATGTGCCGGTGCCGGATCGGATGGCCCTCGTCGTTGAGATTCCGGAACGATTGGCCATGCTGGTCAAGAAGGAACCGCCCAGGCCGGAACCGGTGGCGGAGCGGCCCAGGGAAGAGAAGAAGCCGCAGACCGATCAGGGTCAAACCGAGAAGAAAACCCAACCTGAGCAGCAAAAACCTCAGGAGCGCCCGGCCGCCAAGGGAGAGCCGAAACCTGGAACCCCCGGCGAGGTCCAGCTCGCGCGGAAAAAAGCCGAAAACACCGGTCTTCTGGCGTTCAAGAGCGATTTTGCCGACCTCATGGAAGAAATCCCCGTGGCGAGGCTCGGCGCCGAGGCTCGTCTGAGCAAGGACGCCTCGCAGGCGGCAGGGCAGGCCCAGGCACAACGCTCGCTGGTGGCGATGCAGGCACAGGGATCCAGCGGCGGCATCGGCAATGCCGGCGTCAGCCGGAATCTCGGATATGGTGGCAGCGGCGGCGGAAATGGTGTCGGCAGGGGCGGCAGCGGCGGCGGTGGCGGCGGCGGCAATGCCGATCGAATTGGCGGGGTGGGTTTCGCCCGGGTAGAAAGTGCTGTCGCGGGCCTGGCCGAAGAGTCGCGGCCGCTCAGCTCGGGTGCTGGTCCGGCCCGAACCGATGAAGAAATCCAGATCGTATTCGACCGATACAAGGCGGCGCTCTATCGGATCTACAACACCGAATTGCGCAAGAATCCGACACTGCGCGGGAAGATCCTGATGCGAATCACCATCGAACCGGGTGGGGAAGTGTCCGCGTGTTCGGTGGAGTCCACCGATCTGGCCTCGCCAGAGTTGGTCGCCCAGATTGTCGAACGCGTCAAGCGGTTCAATTTCGGTCCGAAAGAAGACGTGCCGAAGACGACCATCTTGTATCCGATTGATTTCTTGCCCGCCGTTTAAAGGAGAGATTCAGGCGTTTGATTGCCATTTGCTCCGTTTATCAGCGAGGGGTAGCGAAGCTGCCGCAATCTTCAATGAGAACAGAGGGGAAAAATGAATCAAAAAATTTGGGTTGTTTCTGACGAGGAGTGGGAGAAATCACCGGCTAAAAGCCGGACCATCGATAACCAGAAAAGGGGGAATTTCGAGGAAAAAATCCGGACAGAGAGACGCCCTTTCCCCAAGGCCCCGCAAAAAAGTCCGGCATTGTCGTTCAGTTTCTCAATGTTCATATGGGGAAGCGGGCAGATGTATAGCCGGGATTACGGATCGGGATCGAAATTTCTGGCATCCATGCTTTTCTTTTACACGGGGCTATCTTGCCTCGTATTTTTCCCGTCTTCCGTAAGCCGGTTTATCTCTGAAATGGACATTCCGATGTTCGCGCCCATCATCGGGCTCGTCCTTTTCTTTATCGCCGGCCTCGTTGTATGGCTGTGCAATGCCATTGACGCCTATAACAGGGCTACAAATTCGAGGTCCGAACCTTTCCGGGGTGTGGACAATGGAATCTGGCCCCCTCTTTGTTCCTTTCTTTTCCCTGGATGGGGCCAGTTCCTGAACGGCCAGCCCAGAAAGGGGCTCTTCTTTTTGCTGTTCGGACTGGTGGGGATATCCTTCGCTTTCGTCCTGGTGATAACCCAGAACGTCTGGCCTGTTCTCAAGACCAGCCACGACAGGTTGATTCTCGAATTCTATCTGGCAGCCGCGTTTGCGGCCATACCACTCTCTATTCTGATGTGGATTGTTTCCATTTATGACGCCTGCGGACCAGACCGGGAACTCTCGCGGATTAAACCGGGCTTGCCCTTCGCTGGCTACAGGGTGCGGAAACAAGGGATCGTGCAAAACCTGATCCCGCGGGGCACAGTGATTCTTGGATTGTTGCTGGCCATTTCGGTGGGGATGCAATTTGTCCCCAAGAGCTATTATCTGGACTCCATGGAAAACATCCGTCATGAGATGCTCAGGAACAACATGGAAATGGTTCCGGAGCTGCTTGGCAAGGCGATCGTTTTTATCGATCGATTGTAGGGATGCGGGCGGAGGGGACCAGCTTCGAGGCCGGTGACAGGTGCACGTCCTGGTCGTCAAAGAAAATCTGGGTGCCGAAGGCCTTGAGCACCTTGTTCTTGGCGACGCCGCCAAGGAAAAAATGTCGTTCTGTTGGCAGGAGGGCATTCAGGGGAATCTTTCCGTTGATGTCAAGAAACTGGACCTTGCTCCCCGACCTGCGGCTAAGGAAAGGATGTAATGCAAGACGGATTGTACAAGATCGTTTTCAAGGGTGAGATCGGCTTTGAATTCGATGCGGAGGAGGTCAAGGAGAACCTGCAGAAATTCTGCGGGTTCGACCGAAAAACCGTTGATCGGCTTTTTTCCGGCGGCGCCTTTGTCCTGAAGAAAAATCTCGACGAGCTAAAAGCCAATAGTCTGTGCAATTCCTTCCATAAACTGGGTGCGTTAGCTGCCGTGGTACCGATGGAACCGGTGGCAAACGTCGCTGCACCCCGCAATGACGGGCCACCCGTCTCCCCGCCGCTCCAAGGTTCGGCTCCCTGTGTTTGCCCGGCCTGTGGACATAGCCAGGACAAGGGGGAAAGTTGTAACGCCTGTGGCATTTTCTTCACCAAATTCGCCCGTATACAGGAACGCAGGGCCCAGGAGTGGCTACCGCCTTCTGCAAGTCAGGGGGGGGCGTCGGTCGACGAGCCGATCGGGGTGGGAGGAACGTCATTTTTTGTCCGGATTGCGGGACAGCCGTTTTTGGTCCAGTGCGGCCTGCTCATCCTGGGGCTGGCCGGCCTGCAGGCCCTGCTCGGTCCAGGCCTGTTGTCCACCGGCTTCATCATCCTGCCGGTCATCTATCTGCTTTTCATCATGGTTCGCGGGGTGCTCGCCGAGCAGGAAGCAATGGCCGGCCTGGCGGAACATTTCAACGTCCTCTGGGAGCGGGTCGTGCCGGAGGAGTGCCGGCAGCAGTGGATCCCTTGGGGCACCTACGGCATCATCCTCCTTGACCTTCTGCTCTACTATGGTCTGACGCTTCATCTTGAACCCTCTACCCATAACCACCTGGCATTTGTGCCGGCGGAACCTGATTTCTGGGATGTGCCGCTGAGCGCCATCACCGCACTGTTTCTGCACACCGGGGGCTGGCAGCTCTGGGGGTGTGTGCTTTTCCTCTGGTCGGTCGGGCCCTTGGTCGAGAAGCGTCTCGGCAGCCGTCATTTTCTTGGTCTTTACCTGCTGTCGGGAATCGTTACCGGCGGTGCAGGGACCCTGATGTATCCGCTCTCTCTGCTGGGACCCCTGCATAGCCTCGGGTCGTCAGGAGCCATCGCCGGTCTGCTCGGATTCTTCGTTGCCCGAAGCACAGATCGGAGCATGGAATTCGCACCGCCCGTTTTGGACCTTCTCCCGTTGTTCACTCCCGTACGGCTCACGATTCGTCTCGACTTCCTTGCCTTTATCGGCCTCTTCTTCTATGCAAGTCTTGGAAGCGGCATCGATCCGCAAGGTGGACTGGCTGCCATCCTGGTCGGACATCTGATCCATGTTGTCGGGGTGCTGACGGGATTGGCAATCGGGGCGATGACCAACCCGGACCGCCTCGAATTAAAAAGACAAGAAGCTGCAGAGTGATTTCGGGAGGATAACGGTGGCGTGACCGGCGCAAGTGAACGGCTGGAATGTCCGAGTCGTCACCCCCTCCCGTTTTTTCCTGAAGAAATCCCGGCCGGGCCGCTTGCTCCTTCGGCAGGAGTGCCACTGCAGGCCGCCTCTGTTACGGGCTTTGCGGTCTGGCCACACACCAAAAACCCAACTGAAAAAGGAGTGAAACGCCATGAACAAATCGACCATGACCCTACTCGCTGCCGCCGCCTGCCTGCTGACTGCAAACGCCTGTGCCAAGAAACCCGTGGCTCCCGTCACCGAGATCGCGCCTCCGGCACCGGTAGTGCAGCCCAGGGTTGCGGACAGCGACAAGGCGCCGATGCCAGCGCCAGCCCGGCTCAACGCTGAACCGGTAAGCGAGGCCGCGGCGCCGGTCGCCTCCCTGCTGAAACTGGAGAAGTTATTCTTCGAGTTCGATGCGTACACCCTGACACCGGAAGCGCAGGCGATCCTCACTCGCAACGCCGAGTGGCTTCGGCAGAATCCGGCCGCCAGGCTGAGCATCGAGGGGCACTGCGATGAGCGGGGTTCGGACGAGTACAACCTGGCGCTGGGGCAACGCCGCGCCGAAGCCGTCAAGGATTATCTGGTGAGTCTCGGCGTTGCCGCCGAGCGTCTGAACAGCATCAGCTACGGCGAGGAGCGCCCGGCCGCTGCCGGCTCGGACGAAAGCGCCTGGTCGCAGAACCGTCGGGCCGAATTTCTCTAAGCAACCGCCCAAGCCGTAACCGGTGCCGGAACGGCCCAGGGAAGAGAAGAAACCGCAGGCCGACCAGGGGAAAATTGCCGGCAACGCATAGTGATGTTGCTTGCTATTTCGGAGGGGATGCCAGTGAGTCACTCTCGGCTCTGCCTGGAGTGACTCACTGGCCCCCAAAATATCCCTCAACCTGCTTCGCCTCAAACCGCACCAGATACCCTCAACGCCCTCACCAAAAGTAAATCAATCCCCCCCTCGATTGTCTGTTGTTTTTTATCAAAGTGTGTTGTAGGTTCCTAAATTGATTAGCTCACTCCGTCGGATGTAAGGCTGTGCGGTTTGCCTCCCCTCCCGGGCACCATCAAATTCGACGCACTTTGCTGTTCAAATCAGATGGCTTGGTACTTGCTAGGCACGGTGGTGTGCAAAAATATTCTGCCTGATTATTCTTTGCTG
>DASPGW010000254.1 GCA_035620395.1 Desulfuromonadales bacterium
CAGGCCCTGCCCGGCGTCGGCAGCAACTGCGCCGTCTGTCACCCCGGCGCCTCCGCAGCCACCCACAACGACGGCTGGGTCGACCTCGCCATTGCCGCGACCTACAACGCCAGGACCGGCGCCGCCGCGGAAAATCCCAACGGCACTCCCAGCTGCGTCACCGTCAGCTGCCACGGCGGCCAGACCACGCCCGACTGGGGGACAGGCACGATCAACGTCAACACCCAGTGCACCTCCTGCCATGCCCGCGGCACCACCCAGTACAACAGCTACAACTCCGGAGAGCACGGCAGAAGCGATCACACGCGGCAGGCCTGCACCGCCTGTCACAACACCACCAGCCTGGCGAGCACGCACTTCAGCCGCCTCGACACGCCGACCATGGAAGGGCCCGCCGCGGCCACCGTCGGCGGCGGCTCAACCCGGGTGAACAGCTACAACGCTTCCACCCAAACCTGCACGACCAGTTGCCACGGCAGCGAAAGCTGGTAATCGAAATAGCGCAGCAAGCAGCAAAAGGGCGGGTCCTTCCGGGGACCCGCCTTTCTTTGTGGGAGACGACTGGCCGGACAATATTGACCGTCGCCCTTTTGCACAACTGTGACTATTGTGCCCTGGCGCATGAGGCCCTGGCCGGAATGGTCGGAGCGAGCCAGGCCGAGATCAATGAGGCCAAGCAGGTCATCGAGCTGTTTTCCAGCTTCAGTGCAATCGCCAACACCCTGCGGATACCCTGCGACATCTTCCCGCCTGAGCAGGACTGAGTCGGAGACGAACACAGCCTGGCGTCACGCCCGTAACCGGGGCTTGCCCATCATGCCGGGAGGGAAAAGTTGTCGGGGGGACAGGTGTGAGCGGTGTCGCCTCGGAGCAGGACGAGCAGTGCGCCAGGGCCGGGCTGACCGCCCGCAAAAACGACTGATCGGGAGCCGGCAAATACAGGACGCCGGACTCATCACCCCGGCGGATCAACTCCCCAGGCGGACGCCGCGACGCTCGAGGAGGGTGCCTTCGGAGCGGAAGAGGTTCACCATCGCTATCCGGTAGTTGACGATCGCCTCGACTTCGGCGATCTGGCTGGCCAGCAGGTCGCGCTGGGCCTGGGAAACCAGCAGGGTCGTACTGGCGCCGACATCGAAGCGCTCCTTTTCGGCGGTCAGCGTCTCTTCCTGCAGGGACCGGGTCGCTGCCGATGCCGCAATCTGCTGCCTGACCCGCTCCAGTTCGTTGACGGCCAGACGGACGTCGAGCCGCACCAGTTGCAGCAGATTGGAGACGGCTTGCTGCGCCTGCTGCCGGGTTGCCTTGGCGGCTACGTGCCGCGCCTCGGCCGCCCGATTGCCAAGGGCACGGCTCAGCCGGAGACCGGCCGACAGGTCGTAGCTATTGCCGTCCAGCTCGCGGAAGGAACCGGAGAAGGTATCGGCGTAGCCGGTTTTGCCCAGGCCAACAAAAAAATCGAGGCGCGGCAGCAGGCCGTTGCGGGTGACGACCGTTTCCAGGCGCTGCTGTTCAAGCTGCGTACGGGCCTCGTTGAGATCCGGCCGCATCTTTTCGGCCAGTTGCAGACGCTCACCAAGATCCTGCACCGGCACCGGCTGCATGCGCGGCTCTGTCGCGGCGTGGATCTGCGAATCGAAGGAATCTTCCGGACCGGGATTGACCAGGCGCAGCAGGCGCAGGCGGCGGTCTTCCAGAAGACTGCGGGCGTCGATCAGGGCCTGCTCACGCAGGGCTACTTCGGCTCGGGCGGCGGCCGCTTCGACTCGGGGGAGCAGTCCGACCTCGATCCGCAGTTCGGTCTCGTCCCGCTGCTGTCGAGCCACTGCGAGCGAGCTCTCGAAAATGGCGATCTGTTCTTTGGCCAGCACGAAGTTCCAGTAGGCGGTCTCCGCCTCAGCCAGCAGCGCCTCCGTGAAGGCGCGCAACTCGTAGTGGCTGGCAACGGTGCCGAATTCGGCCTGGCGCACGGCGGCCAGGTTCACCGCCGGTCCGAAACCCTGCAAAAGCGCCTGGGTCACGGTGAGCCCCATTCTTGCTACCTGCTGTTCGGGAGCGCGGTTGGAAATGCTGCGGGACTGCTCGACCGTCCCCGCGATGGTGGTCCCCGTCGGCAAGAATTTCCGGATGCCGGCGATGGCGCTGGTCTCGTTCCCCTCCACATCGAACTGGGTGCCGGTGGCACGGGCGGTCTCGGTAGCCCGCTCCTTGGCGTACTCGAACTCGGCGAAAACCTCGGGGTCGAAGGCCCCGCGTTCGATCTGCTCGAAAGTCCCGACGATGACCGGGGTGAGCCGGCGCACCTGGAGATCGCGGTTGTTCTGCAGGACGAGCAGGGCGACCTCCTCGACGGAGAGTTTGAGCATCGCCCCGGTCGGATCGGCAGAGACATCCGACTGAGCCAGCCCGCTGGCCGGTCCGGTCAGCAGCAGAGCCAGAACCGGGAGCAGAAGTCGGGTCAGGCAGATCGCATTCACGGGCGGTCTCCTTTCGCTTCGGGATGGAACAGGGAATAGACCGCCGGCACCAGCACCAGGGTGATCAGGGTTGATCCGGTAAGACCGCCGACCACCGCCCGCGCCAGCGGGGCCTGGGCATCCGCCCCCTCGCCGATGCCCAGCGCCAGCGGCAGCAGCGCCAGAATGGTGGTCAGCGAGGTCATCAGGATCGGCCGCAGCCGCCTTCTGCCCGCCTCGGCCACTGCCTCGTGCACGCCCATGCCGGTGCGGCGGAGCTGCCCGGCCTGGTCGACCAGCAGGATGGCGTTGTTGACCACGATCCCCCCCAGC
>DASPGW010000255.1 GCA_035620395.1 Desulfuromonadales bacterium
GTCGTCTCGGCGAGCGCCCGGCGCACCGCCGGCGGGACGTAGTCGCCCACCCTCCCCGGCGCTTCCTGCGCCAGGTAATGCACGTCTACGGGATAGCTGCGCCCGGCGCTGCTGACCAGCGGGCAGTCGCCGAGCAGCCGGGCCACCGGGGCGGCGTCGAGGGTCGCCGACATGACCAGCAGCCTGAGGTCCGGGCGCAGCCCCTGCTGGGCGTCGCGGCAGAGGGCCAGGGCGAGGTCGGAGTTGAGGTTGCGCTCGTGGAATTCGTCGAAGATGATCAGGCCGACGCCGGCGAGTTCCGGGTCGGCCTGCAGGCGGCGGGTGAGAATCCCCTCGGTGACCACCTCGATGCGGGTCGTCCTGGATGTCTTGCGTTCGTAACGGATGGTGTAGCCGACGGTGCCGCCGACCTCCTCGCCGCAAAGCTGCGCCATGTAGCGGGCGGCGTTGGTCGCCGCCAGCCGGCGCGGCTCGAGCATGAGGATCGACTTCCCGTCCAGCCACGGCTCGGCAAGCAGCGCCAGCGGCACGCGGGTCGTCTTCCCCGCCCCTGGCGGCGCCTGCAGCACCGCCGCGTCGTGGGCGGCCAGGGCGGCTTTCAGCTCAGGAAGGACGGCGTCGATGGGAAGGTGGGGAGAAGGCATGGGTATCATCAGACCTGTCCGACCCGTCGGACTTGTCCGACTCGTCCGACCGAGTGAACGCCTAGATTTGAAATTCCCGGAAACGCCGCACCGCCTCGGGGACCGCCGCCTCGGTGATGTTGCCGAAGGCGAGACGCAGATACTTTTCGAGCCCCGGCCCGAAGACCTCGCCGGGCAGGCAGAGGACGTTCGCTTCGGTGGCCAGGCGCCGGGCAATGCTGCGACTGCTCTCGGCCGGGAAGGGATGCCGCACCCAGGCGAAGAAGGCACCGGAGGCGGCAAGACGAAAGGGGTTCCCGGATTTCTGGAACTCCTCGCGGAAGCGGTCGTGGCGCTGCTGCATCATGGCCCCGTTGGCGGCGACCCAGCCGTCGAGGCGCTCGCAGCCGTAGCGCACCGCGTGCTGGGTGATGCGCGGCTGGCAGACCGCCATGGTGTCCTGCACCTTGAGGGCATGGTGGATGAAGCGCTCCGAGGCGACCAGCGCTCCTGCCCGGTAGCCGGTCATGGCGAAGGTCTTGCCGAAGGAAGCGAGGTGAACGAAATGGTCGCTCCAGGCCGGATCAGCAAAAAGATCGTGCGGCGCCGCGCCGCTGGGGAGAAAAGCGTTGTAGGTCTCGTCGAGGACCAGCGCGACATTGCGCTGCCGGGCCAACTCGAGGAGGCGGCGGATGGTGGCGGGGGGGATGATCGCGCCGGTCGGGTTGCTTGGGGTAACCAGCAGGATGGCGCGGGTCTTCGCCGTGATCAGACTGGCGATGGCTTCAACGTCGGGCAGGCCGCCGCAGGCCTCGGCAAAGGAGGCATAGACACAGCGGATGCCGAGAGCCTGCAAGGCCATCGGATGGTCGAAGTAGGCCGGCAACTGGAGGATGACCTCGTCTCCGGCCCGGCAGAGCACCGTCACCGCCAGCCAGAACGCCTGGCTGGCGCCGATGGTCAGGCAGATCTCCGACGGCCTGGGAGCCGCCCCGTAATGCCGGGCGTACCAGGCGCAAACCGCCGCGCGCACCTCCGGCAGCCCTTCGTCCGGGCTGTACTTCGAAGTCAGCGGATCATCGAGGAGCGGCTTGAGATGGGCAATGAGCTCCGGCGGCGGCGGATAGTCGGGAATCGCCTGACAGAGATCGACCAGCGGCCGCTCCGGCGGGAAGGTGCGGCCGGCGATCCAGGACTTCACCTCGGAGATCGGCGGAAAGTGGACCTGTTCGATGTTTGATGAGACGGAAAACTTCATTCAGGCCAAACCCTTCTTGCCACAGAGATCACAGAGAAAAAACTAAGTTGTTGTTCTGAATTTAGCCATCCGATTTACTCTGTGTTCTCTGTGCCCTCTGTGGCAAAAGCTTTTTATTCATGCCTCGCGGATGATCTCCACCAGCAGCTCCGCCACCCGCACCATGTCGTCGACCCGCACCGACTCGTCGACCGAGTGGACGTTGGTCATGCCGGTGCCGAGAATGACCGTCTCGATGCCGTGGCCGTTGAAAATGTTGGCATCCGAGCCGCCGCCGGCCGCCCGGACCTCTATGGTGCGGCCCAGGCGGGATGCGGCGGTCTCCACCAGGCGGATGACGGGAGACTGCAGGTCGACCGCCATCCGCGGGTAGTCGGACAGGACTTCGGCCTTGACCTCGGGAACGACCAGTTCACCGCCGATCTCCCTCGCCATGTCCCGCGCCGCCCCCTCGAAGCAGGCGACCATATGAGCGGTCTGGCGGGCGAGCTTCGCCGGGTCGTGGCTGCGCGCCTCCCCCTCGACCACCACCCGCTTCGCCACGATATTGGTCGCCTGCCCCCCCTCGATGCTGCCGATGTTGGCCGTGGTCTCCTCGTCGATGCGTCCCAGGTGCATGGCGGCGATGGCGCGGGCGGCGACCTCGATGGCCGAGATCCCCTTTTCCGGGGCGATGCCGGCATGCGCCTCGCGGCCGACCACCTCGAAGCACAGCTTGTTGGCACAGGGGGCCTTGTGGATGACCAGGTCGACCCCGGAGGTGTCGAGGGCCAGGCCGCGCCGGGAGTTCAGCCTTCCCGGATCCAGCAGCTTCGCGCCAAGCAGGCCCACCTCCTCGGCGATGGTGATTACCACCTCGACGGGTCCCCGGGGAATCGCCTGCTCGCGCACCACCTCGAGCGCTTCGATGAGCTCGGCGATCCCGGCCTTGTCGTCGGCGCCGAGGACCGTCTCACCGGCGCTGGTGAAAACTCCGTCGCGCAGCAGGGGCTCGACCCCGGCGCACGGCTCCACCGTATCCATGTGGGCCGACAACAACAGCGGTTCGCCCGTCCGACCCGCCGCCGGGAAGCGGGCGATCAGGTTGCCGCACTCGCCGCCGGCGCGTTCTCCGGCATCATCCATGACCACCTCGGCGCCGAGCTGACGGAAACGCTCAAGCAGATAACGGGCGATCTCGCCCTCGCCAAGGGAAGGGCTGGCCATGGTCGCCAGACGGGCAAATTCGGCTGCCAGACGTTCACTGTTGATCATCTCGGACCCTTTCAATCAGGTGCAAAGTCTTCGGGCCGGACAAAACCGCCGGCCGCCAATCTGCATTGTTTAGCCCATTTCCTTCCCCCTTTCAATCGAATTATAGACGAGGCGCCAATGGTTTTCTGCCACAACATCGCTTCAGTGGCTGGACAAAGGGGGGGGGAAACTGCTACTATCCGCCGGACAAAATCGCCCGTCACCCATTCAGTCTTATGATTTTTCCCAAGGGCAGACCGTTTCAATGGATTTTCACTTCCGGCCTCCGCGCCGATCGATGACCCGGCCGAACGAAAAAAAACGCCGATTCCTGCCGAGCTTCGAATTCCTCAGGTTCGCATCGGCGGCTGCCGCATTGTGCGCCCGGGTCCGCATGCACCGCCGGCTGATCTACCTGCTCGGCACAGTCGTGCTGCTGCTGGCAGGCCTCGTCCTGCTGCGGCAGACGATATCCCTCACCGAAGCCCGAATCGCGCCGCCCGAGATCATCGCCCCGCAAGTTGTGCAGAAGCCCCAAAAGGAAATCATCGAGGGAGAGATCCAGCCAGGCGACACCATTTCCGCCCTGCTCGGCAAATATTTCAGCGACCAGGAACTGCATTCGCTCACTACCGAAAGTCGCAAAGTCTTTCCCCTCTCCAGCATCTGCAGCGGGCAACCCTACAAGCTCTGCGTCAACGACGGCCAATTCGAACGCTTCGAATACGATATCGACCGCGACGAGCAGCTGATCATCCGCAAGGAGAGCGACAGCTTCGACATCAGTCGCCTCCCCATCGCCTACACGGTCAGGGAAGAGGTCGTTCGCGGAACCATCACCTCAAGCCTCTTCGAAGCGGTGAGCGAAGCCGGTGAGACTGATGCCCTGGCCGTGATGCTGGCCGACATCTTTGCCTACGATATCGATTTCATCCGGGACATTCGAGCCGGCGACAACTTCCAGGTGCTTGTCGAAAAACGTTTCCGGGAGGGAAAACCCGGCGGCTACGGCAAGATATTGGGGGCCACCTTCACCAACCAGGGAGATACCTATACCGCCTTTCTCTTCAAGGACGGCAAGAACCCGCCTTCCTACTACGCCGCCGACGGCAAGGCCCTGCGCAAGGCGTTTCTCAAGGCCCCCCTCGCCTTCAGCCGCATCTCCTCCGGCTTTACCATGAAGCGCTTCCACCCGATCACCAAAACCTGGAAGGCCCACCCGGCCATCGACTATGCAGCCCCCACCGGCACCCCGATCATGGCCATCGGCGACGGCACCATCATCAGGATCGGCCGGGCCGGCGGCAACGGCAACCACGTCAAGTTGCGCCACAGCAACGGCATCGAAAGTCTCTATCTGCACATGAGCCGCTTCGCCAAGGGAATGCGCCAAGGGAAGCGGGTCGTTCAGGGGCAGGTCATCGGCTACGTCGGCAGCACCGGCCTCGCCACCGGCCCGCATCTCTGTTTCCGCATGTACAAGAATGGTGCCCCCCTCAACCCGAGCAAACTCAAGACAGCGGCGGCCGCTCCCATTTCCCGGGAGCGCCTGGCCGAGTTTCGGGCGGCGATCGGCCCCCGTCTCGCCCGGCTGGAAGGTCGCGACATCCAGCAGGCCAAACTGGAGCCGGCCCCGGCAGCAGCCCCCGGCCGTTAGCCGCCGGGGACCCCGGTAGACCATGCCAGCCGGGTCTCCCGAAGGAATGCAATGAGATGAAACGTTCAACGTTCCCGATAGCGCTGATCTTCACCGTCCTGCTGGCGGCTTCCGCCTGGGCGGTGCCGGCTCGCAGCCCCTCGGCCGCCCGACCCGCTCCGTTGCCGCCAGCCACCTACCAGGTCAAGAAAGGGGACAGCCTCTACGCCATCGGCCGCCGGACCGGCCTGACGGTGCAGGAACTCAAACGCCTCAACGGCCTCAAGGGGACTGCGCTCAAACCCGGCCAGGTTCTCCTGCTCGAGCCGAAGAGAGCCACGGCCGGGGGCAAGAGCGCCCAGGAAAAGCCGTCGGCCGCATCGGCGTCCCCTGCCGGAGGCACGCGCGCCGCCGCGACCTACCAGGTCAGGAAGGGGGACAGCCTCTACGCCATTGCCCGCCGCAACGGCCTGACGGTGCAGGAACTCAAACGCCTCAACGGCCTCAAGGGGAACGCGCTCAAACCCGGCCAGAAGCTGATGCTCGCCAGGGCCGCCAGTTCCGCCCCGCCGCCGGCGATCGCAGCCGGGCCCGATCCGGCAAAACTGCTGCGCGAGGAGTCCGTCGCGCAACTGCCGGAAGAGGAGAGACTCATTTCCCAGGACACGCTGGAGGAAGTGGCCTTCTCCTACCTCGCTACCCCCTACCGCTTCGGCGGCAGCGGCAACAAGGGAATCGACTGCTCGAACTTTGTCCGCAGCGTCTTCCGCGAGCTCAATATCGACCTGCCCCGCACCGCCCGGGAACAGTACCGTCTCGGCACCCAGGTCGACCCGGATGAGCTGCAGAGCGGCGACCTGCTGTTTTTCCGCACCTACGCCAAATACCCCTCCCACGTTGGCATCTACCTCGGCGACCACAAGATGATCCACGCTTCGCCGCGCAGCCGGCGGGTGGTGATTACCAACGTGGACGCTCCCTACTTCCGCTCCCGTTTCATCGGCGCCAAGCGACTCGCTCTGCTCACCGACGCCCTCAACCTCGAGGCACTGTCCCGCGACGTCGAAGAAGAACCGGAGCCTCTCCTCGCGGAAGAAATCGACCCTGTAGCGACCAGCGGCGACAACTGATCGGCCCGTCCATGAGCGGCAGCCGGTTCCAGACTTTTTTGCGGAGCCAATCATGACCTTCAGGATCGGAGACCTGCTGCTTCAGCAAGGGATAATCACCCAGTCCGAGCTGGAAGAAGCGCTTAAATATCAGGTCATTTTCGGCGGCAAGCTCGGGACCAACCTCATCGAAATGGGGGTCCTCGGTGAAGAGGATATCACCCGGGCACTGAGCAGGAAGTTCAATATCCCGGCCGTCGATCTCGAACAGATCATGCAAGTCGCCCCAGAGGCAATCGCTGCAATCCCCGCCGAACTAGCCGGAAGATACCGGGTGCTCCCCCTGCGGCTCGAAGGCCGCCGCCTGACCCTGGCCATGGCCGACCCCGCAGACCTGCAGGCGGTTGACGAGATCGCCTTCCGCACTGGCCTGGTCATCCGGCCGCAGGTCGTCGCCGAGGTCCGACTGGGGCTGGCACTGGAAAAATACTACGGTCTTAAACGCGACTGGCGCTACATCAATGTCGCCCAAAGGATAAAAGCCAGGAAGAAGAAAATCGCACCGGATCTGTGCCCGCCGGAGGTAGCCTTGGCCCTGCTGTCGAAGAAGGACTGGGAGCTTTCGCAGCCGAAGCCGGAGAGCTCTAAGGGAGGGGAAGAGTCTCTTGCCGGATTGCCTCCGGCGCGGCAGGCCTCGCGAGAGGAAGAGATTCTGATTCTCGAAGAGGCGGACGTCCACGAGGAGGAGTCGCCAGAGGGGAAGACCGAAAGCATCGATCCCCTCGGTGAAAAAAGTGCCGCCGAATTGCTGGTGGAAGCCCAGGATCGGGACGAAATCCTCGCCGCCGTCCTCGGCAGCCTCGGCTGCGACTTCCCCCGTTGCGCGATTTTTCTGGTGCGGGGAGAGTTTGCCATGGGCTGGAAGTGCGCGTTTGATGGACAGACGACGCCGGGCTTCGCGCAGTTGCAAATTCCTCTGAACGAGCCGTCGGTATTGAAGACGGTGGCCGAGGGGAAGAGCTACTATCTCGGCCCCATTCCCCGTTCTCCCTTCAATTCGATGATGCTGCAGGAGATGGGCGGAACCCTGCCCCCTGCCGCCCTGCTGGTACCGCTGCTGATGATGGGGCGGGTAGTCGGCATCCTCTACGCCGACGGCCCGGGTGTCAACCTCGGCGAGCGACTCTTCGACCTGCAGAAGCTCACCGCCAAGGCCGCCATGGCGTTCGAGATTCTGGTACTGAAGAACAAGATTCTCAGTCTGTAGAATCCGGCTACAGGCCGCTGACGCCACCGGGAGCCGCAGTGAATTACCTGGTTCATCTCTTTCTCGCCGATGACACCCCGCCCTGCCTGCTGGGCAACCTGATGGGGGATTTCGTCAAGGGGCGTCTCGACGACACCTTCCCCACCGCCATCCGCCGCGGCATCGAGCTGCACCGGCAGATCGACGCCTTCGCCCACGACAACCCCTTGTACCGCCGCAGCAAGAGCCGCCTCGACGATAGTTACGGCTACTTCCGGGGCGTGCTGATCGACATCTTCTACGACCACTTTCTGGCCAGGGACTGGCACCGCTACCACCCTCTGCCCCTCGAAGAGTTCGCCGCCCGCATCTACCGGCTGCTGGAGGAACATTTCGAGCTGCTGCCGCCCGGCCTGCAGCAGGTGGCGCCGCGTATGATCGAGCACAACTGGCTTCTCTCCTATCGCGAGGTCGAAACCATCGACCGGGTGCTGGAGCGAATCTCCGCCCGTTTGCAACGGCCCAATCCGATCGGGCAGGGAATCGCCGAACTGCATCGGCACTACGCCGGGCTGGAGACCGATTGCGACCTTTTCCTGGCCCAGGCGCAGGAATTCGCGAGAGCCTGGCTAGGAAGGGCGTCCAGGGAAGACCTTCCGGGGAAGTAAGTCAGGACTATCGACGATTGCAAGCATGCTTCCGGCCGGACACTAGATAAAATGGTCCAGCAACCGGGTGAGCTTGGTCAGGTGGCGGCGTTCCTCGTCGGAGAGAACCTCGAATACCCGCCGTGAATGTTCGTTTTCCAGTTCCCGCCGCAGAATGAGATAACGGTCGTAAGCGTTGGTTTCGACCGAGATGGCCAGCTCCAGAATGTCGCGAATCTGCCTCCCGCGGATCCAGCTGAGCGCCTTCGGCACGCTGATGCCCCCCTCCATGAGCTGTCCGGGCGGCTCGGCAGGGAGCACGCCGCGGGGGAAATCGGTACCGGCCGGCTTTCCCGCCAGCCCTTCGTAGACCGCGACGAGCGTCGCCTTGTGATGTTCCTCGGCCACCACCAGTTCCCGGAAGAGACTTGCCGCCTCGCGGTCCTGCAGCATCGCCGCAACCTCCTGATAGAAGGAGCGGGTTCCCTCCTCGAGATACCAGGCCATGGCCACCTGTTTTTCGGGGGTCCGCATCGCGGTGAAGAACGCCAGCTCCGGTTCCGGCGACCCCTCGGCCGTCAGCCCTTCCCAGGCCCGGAGCCCACCGGCCATGTTGTGCACCTCGCGGAACCCGGCGTTCTGCAGCACCACGGCGGCGGCCCGACTGCGCACCCCGGCAGTGCAGCAGGTGATGGTAAGTTTGTTCGGGTCGAGCTCACCGAGCCTTTCCTGCAGCTCATCGACCGGGATCAGCTTGGCCCCGGGCAGATGCTTTTCTTCATATTCCGAAGGGTTGCGTACATCCACCAGGTTGTATTCCTCCGGAACATGCTTTTCGAGAAAGTCCAGCACCTGATCGGCCGGCCAGACGGAGACCGGCTTGAAATAGTCGAGAAAACTCATCAGCTCTTACCTCCCCGAAATGATGGACAAATCACCTCACTCTCCGCCCTCCGATTCCCCCGCCAACTGGAATTTGCGCATGAACCGCCGGTCGATCCGGTCCTTGAGCCAGAACGCCGGGCGGCCGTCCCACACCCAGCCCCGCCGGCGGAAAATCCCCCGGCCGTCGCCAAGGTTGAAGATCAGCAGATAGTCGGCCTGTGGTTCGAAGACTTTGAGCTCCCGTCCCTCCAGGGCGGCGAGCAGGTTGTGCAACAGCACCGGATTCTGCCGTACCGCGTAGACGCCAACCTTGTCCAGCGGCCGCGGCCGAAAACAGATGCAGTCGCCGCCCCCGAAGATTTCCGGATGCTCGACCCCTTGCAGATGGTTGTCGACCAGCAGCCCCCCGTCCACCCCGGTCGGCAGGCCGGAGTCGCGGAAGAGCGGGGGCGGCTCGATGCCCAGGGCCAGAAAGGCGAAATCATAGGCGAGGGAGATCCCGTTATCGAGAACCGCCCGGCCCTCCCGCACCTCGTGAGCTTTCGTCCCCTCGCGGACCTCCACCTGGCGCCGGCGCAGGGAAGCCAGTGCCAGCTGCCGTGTCCGCTCAGGCAGGCCGCCCAGCAGCCGGTGGCCGGCCAGCAGGGTGATTGTCGCCTGCCCGGCCACCTGTTGCACCAGGCGCCGGAGGTTGCCCGCCAGCTCGGTTCCGGCCGGGCCGCCGCCGACTACGAGCAGCTTAAGCGAACGGGATTTCAGTTCACCGAGGATGGTCTGACGCGCCCGGGCGAGACCGTCGATCGGCTTGACCGGCACAATCCCCGGCCCGGCAGCGGCCACCTTTTCCACGGGCACGCGGCTGCCG
>DASPGW010000256.1 GCA_035620395.1 Desulfuromonadales bacterium
TTCTCCAGATCCCGTACGTCGACATCCTCCCCCTCATCGACCAGTTCGAGGTCAATATCGTCGAGGCCGCCCATCACCTCGTCGAAGGAGGCGCTCTGGTCGTAGTACTTGTCGATAGACTGCTTGATGGAGGCTTCCGGGGCGACGACCACCTCGACGTTGTACCCCGTCATGAATTTGATGTCGTCGATGGCGAAGATATTGGAGGGATCGCTCATGGCGACGATGAGCGTCGAACCGGCCCGGTTGATGGGGATCACCTGGTATTTCTGCGCAACCTCGGTGGGAACCAGCTTGATAACCGTGGGGTCGATCTCGAATTCGGAAAGATTGATGGACGGAACGCCGTACTGCCGGGAAAGAAACGCCGCCAGCTCATCCTCATGGAGAAAGCCGAGCTTGATCAGGCTGGCGCCGAGGCGACCTCCCTGAACCCGCTGCTCCTCCAGGGCCTTGGCCAATTGCCCCTCATTGATCAGCTTGTTGCGAACCAGCAGTTCTCCGAGCCGATTGCTTGTCATCTTATTGACAGATCTCCTGAATACGGAATTTCACGCAGCTTAATCAGAGAAGAGCAACCCTGTCAAGCAAAGGGCCTCAAACCTCAGCGTATTCGGCCAGCAGCCGGGCCTTCATCAACCCGGCAGGAGAGCGCCGGCCCGTCCAGAGAAAGAAAGCCTCCTCGCCCTGGGCCGCCAGCATGCCGAGGCCGTCTACCGCCTGGTGGCCACGAGCCTGGGCTGTTCGCAATAGAGGCGTTCCCTGCCGGCCATAGATCATGTCGTAAACTTGAGCGCCCGGCACGAGGGCATCCCAGGGAAAATCGGTAAAGCCTTCCCCCTGCAAGCCAACGGCGGTGGTATTGAGCAGAAGATCAACCTGCGGCAGGGCAGCGGAAAGCTCCCCCGGGTCCAGAGAAAAAGCAGCAAGTTCCGTGCCTTTTAAAACATCGTTGAACTCGCCAGCCAACACTTCCGCCCGATTGCGGGTCCGGTTGGCGATAGCGATCCAGGCGGCGCCGGCCTTGCCCAGCGCCATCAAAGCCGCCCGGCAGGCCCCGCCTGCCCCCAAAAGCAGGATGCGCCGACCGGAGGGGTCGAAGCCCAGGTCCTCGGCCAACGAGCGCAGCAGTCCGGGGGCGTCGGTATTGTATCCGGTCAGCACGCCGCCACGGTTGACGATGGTGTTCACCGCCCCGATCAGACGAGCGTCCGGATCGACCGCATCGAGTAAGCGGATCACCTCTTCCTTGTGCGGAACCGTTACGTTCACCCCCCACAGGTCGAGACTGCGGATGCCTGCCACGGCCGCCTTCAGATTTTCCGGTTTGACATGAAAAGGGACGTATATCGCGTCGATTCCGGCGCGGCCCAGCGCCTCGTTCTGCATGAGCGGCGACAGCGAATGGGCGACCGGGTCGCCGAAAATACCGAGGATGCGGGTAGTACCGCGAATGTTCATGAATTCCGTCACGCTCTGTCCTGCAGGTCCTTTTTGCCCTTCGACCTACATTGATCTGAAGACTCAAACCTCAAGATTCAAGCCCTTCCTATGGTCTCACGCCTTCAAACCTTCATCCCGCAATCGAGATAATCCCGGTATTCGATGATCCGGGTAGCGGCAAGAATCTGCCGGGCCCGGGTGATATCGGCTTCGATGGCCTGATGCAGTTCCGCGGGAGAGGGGAAGCGCATTTCATCTCGCAGACGCTCGACGAAGTACAGTCGCAGGGTCTCACCATAGATTTGCTCATGAAAATCGAGCAGGTGAACCTCGACGGACAGTCCCTCCCGGCAGAAAGTCGGGTTGCAGCCAATATTGACCACGCCGTCGAATTGACGGTCGGCGAGTTTGACTTTGACGGCGTAGACACCGGCACGGGGGAGAATCTCCTTTTCGGTCGCCAGGTTGGCCGTTGGAAAACCCAGTCCCTTGCCACGCTTGTCGCCGTGCACCACCTCCCCCTGAAGGGAAAAGTGGCGCCCGAGCAGACTGACCACAGCACGGACCTCGCCATCCATGAGCATCCGGCGAATTCGGGACGAACTGTAGACCTCGCCCTGGCCGACAATCGGCCCGAGCACCTCGACTTCGAAGCCCAGAGTTTCGCCCTTGCGCCGGAGAAACTCGGCGTTTCCCTCGCGATTGCGACCGAAAGCATAATCGTAGCCGACGACGAGATGGCGAACCCCGATTTTTTTCACCAGGACTTCCTCGACAAAACGGTCAGCAGAAAGCGTCGCTGTTTCGAGGGTGAAGGGAGCGCAAATCAGCACGTCGATGCAGGAGGCCTCGATCAGCCGTTCCTTTTCTGCGTAGGTATTGATCAGGCGCGGAGCGCGCTCCGGCGCCAGAACCTTGAGGGGGTGCGGAACAAAAGTGTAAACGACCGACACCCCGCCTATTTCCCGGGCCATGCTCACCAGACGGCGAAAAATCTCACGGTGACCGAGATGGACTCCGTCGAAGTTGCCGATGGTCACCACGGCATTCGGCAGGGGCGCGATGAGTTCGTTGAGGTCGCGAATTATTCTCATTTCATCCTGAAATTGACAGCTTATCCCGGCCGACGGGGCTGTTTCCTTTTGCCACTCTTTTTTGCACTTGGAGCTTGGACCCGGGACTTTGGACCCCTGACCCCGGGTTTTGCTTCATCATCCGCCAGGACGAAATCAATCTCCCGCCGATCGAGGTCGACCTTTGCCACCGTGACCTGCATTGCGTCGCCGATTTGAAAAATTCGGCGGCGATGCTGACCGACCAGGCGGTGCAGATCTTCTTCGAACACATAGAAGTCGTCCGCGATGCTCGATATATGCACGAGGCCCTCGACGAACAGGTCCTTGAGTTCCACGAAAAAGCCGAAGGGCTGGACACCGGAAACAAAACCGGCGAAGACTGCTCCCACCTTGTCGGCCATGAACTGGCATTTCTTCAGGCTGACGATCTCCCGCTCGGCCTCCATCGCCCGCCGCTCCCGCTGCGAGGTGTGCTCCCCCATGGCGGGCAGGACTTCCTGCAGACGAGCTTTGCGTTTTTCCGGCATTTTCCCCGCCGTGAGCACTTGCCGCAGAACCCGATGGACCACCAGGTCGGGATAGCGCCGGATCGGTGACGTAAAATGACAGTAGAGGTCCGCGGCAAGGCCGAAATGCCCCACGTTCTCCGGCGAATATTGCGCCTGTTTCATGCACCGCAGCAATACCTGATTGATCATCCGCTCGTCCGGCTTCCCCTCCAGCCCGGCAAGCAGCTCCTGCAGTTTGCGCGGGTCGACGCTCCCCTTTTCGAGGGAAATCCCGTAATTGAAGTGGCCGATGAATTCCTGGAAGGACTGCAGCTTCTCCGCCGAAGGCGGCTCGTGGACCCGATAGAGCAAGGGGGCGCCACGGCCGGCCAAAAAAGTCGCCACCGCCTCGTTGGCCGCCAGCATGAATTCCTCGATAAGCCGGTGGGCCAGATTCCGCTCGGCCCGCACGATGTTCTCCGGACGGCCCTGCAGGTCGAGAACGATCTCGGCTTCGGGCAGATCGAAATCGAGGCTGCCGCGCTGACGGCGCATCGCCGTCAAGCGTTGGGCCAGTTCGGCCATCACCAGCAGATGGGGATAAATCTCCGGATAGCGGGCGATCGGCGCCGGCTCTTCCTGCACGACCATCGCGGCGACCTCGGTATAGGTCAGGCGCGCCCGACTGCAGATCACCGAGGGGTAAAAACGGCTCTCCAACCGGTGACCCTGCCGGTCGAAGAGCATTTCGGCGGTCATGGCCAGCCGCTCGACATTCGGGTTCAGCGAGCAGATGCCGTTGCTGAGTTTTTCGGGGAGCATGGGGAGGCACTTGCCGGGGAAATAGACACTGGTGGCCCGCTCGTAGGCCTCCAGATCGACCGGACTCCCCTCCGCGACATAATGCCCGACATCGGCGATGGAGACCCAGAGGCGGATCCGCCCATCCTCCTCGCGGCGCACGGATACGGCGTCGTCGAAGTCCTTGGCGGTCTCCCCGTCGATGGTCACTGTCGGCAGCTGTCGTAAATCTTCGCGCCCCTGCCGGTCAGCCTCTTCCACCCGCTCGGGAACCGTGGCCGCGGCAGCCAGAACCTCTCCCGGGAACTCGACCGGCAGGCCGTACTTGTGGGCAATGATCAGAATCTCGACTTCCGGGTCGGCCGGGTCGCCAAGGACCTCGACAATCGTCCCCTCGGCGCTGCGGTTCCTGCCGGGGTAGGTATCGATGCGGGCGACCACCATCTGGCCAGGGCGGACCTGGCGGGCGGTGCCCCTGGGGATGAGCAGGTCGGTACCCAGGCGCGGGTCGGCCGGCACCACGTAGCCGAAACGGCGCCCGGCCTCGAAACGGCCGACCAGCGTCCGGTGCGCCCGCTCCAGCACCCGGATGATCCGCCCCTCCGGACGGCCGCTGCGCAAGCCATGTTCCACCCGCACCACCACCCGGTCGCCATTCATGACTTCGCGCATGAAACGGGCAGGGATGAAGACGTCCGCGCCCTCCCCGCGCGCCGGTGAGACGAACCCGTAGCCGTCGCGGTGCGCCGAAACAGTGCCGGTGACCAGGTTGATCTGCCGGGGCAGCGAGTAGCGATCCCCCTTGATATGCACCAGGACACCCTCATCGACCAGAGAGCGGAGCAGACGCATGGCCGCCTGGCGCTGCGGCCTGGAGAGGGAGAATTGCTCGAGGATTTCCTGCGCGGTCAGCGGGTGGCGCGCCTGCTGCTGCAGAAACTCCAGGATGTCGATCGGGGACAACTCCTTCATGGTCAACTCGCGGGCGGCGAGGGGATGACACCGCGCGCCCAGAGATGCTTGCCGAATTTCCAGTAGCCCTGCACGTTGCAGAGACGGGCATCCTTACTCGGGTCGACGGGGAGCACGTGGCCGTTGAGCAGAGGCGTGAGATACCTGGCGAGGACGGCACCGCCGCCGCCGGTGATGACCATCGCATCCATATCCCAGTCGTCGGCCCACAGCCGCTCGACCTCGTTGGCCACGGCGCCGGCGAGCTGACTGAAGACCTGTTCGGTCAGCACCTTCAGGTCGTATTCCTTGCCGCGGATCTTGATCGAACCCCGATCGACGGCATCGTAAAGCCGGTATAGTTCGACGCTGACCCCGCTCTTCTCACGCAGTTTGGTGGCGATGACGTTGAAGGCCCGGGCGATGCCCGAATCGGTTGTGCGGCTCCCCCGTTCCGAATAGCGCATCTTGTCGGAAATGGTGTAATCCGAGGTCCGGAAACCGACGTCGATGATGCCGACCTTCTCCTTGACCAGGCGCTTGTCGCCAAGGTCGCCGAGGTCGTTGAGCATCAGGTTGAACATCGAACCGAACGGCTGGGGGATGACGCGAATCTTGTTGATGTTGATCACTTTCTCCTGCCGCTTGCCGGCAGCATCGAGCAGGGCCACCTTGTGCTCGCCCTGCAGAATGCGGGCGAGTTCGTCCTTGTGCTGGCGGTAATAGCCGATCGGCAGACCGGTCACCAGATTAATGGGGATGAAACCTCCCACCAGGCGGGCGGCGGCAGTCAATGCCAGGTTTTTGGCGAACTGGGCGATGAACTGGGACTGGTCGAGAGTGAAAAACCGGACATTGCTCTGGCGTTCGGCCAGTTCGCCGACAAACCAGGACTTGCCGTCGACCTCCACCTGCAGATGGTCATCGCCGGTGGCACTCGCCAGGACCTGTTCCTGAAACTGGATGTCCGTCGCCTCCCCGAGCACGGACTTGAAAACCAGGAAGTCCCTGCCATTGGTCGCTTTGGTAAAACCGAAACCTATATCGATACCGAGAATTTCCACGAAACCTCCTGAATTCAGGCGCGAGGCCCAAGGCACTAGGCAAAAGGCTAAAGGAACGAGGCTGGGGAAAAACCGCTTACCCTGGTCTTTGGGCCTTTTGCCTCGTGCCTTTAGCCTGCTTTATTCCGTCACCTTCTCCCCTTCCACGATCTTGCTGAACACCAGACCGGTGAGGAGCTTGGGGTAAAAGTAAGTCGATTTCTGCGGCATCTTCTCGCCAGCGTTGGCCACGTCGCGCACCTCGCTCATGCGGGTGGCGTTCATCAGGAACGCTGCCTGAGCCTGGCCGGCGAGCACCTGCTCAAACGGCTCATCAAAGTTTTTTACGTACTTCAGATGAGACTGCTGTTCCTGCGCCTCGGCAGTGATGCCGAGAACCTTCTCGAAGATGAGCTGATGGAGAATGGAGACATCCAGCGTTCGCAGGGCCTTCGGGGTCTTCGGGTCGAAAAAGCGGTCCATCACCTTTTCATCGCGCAGGGAGAGATAATAAATTATTTCACCACCTGCAAAAAGGGCCAAGGTACGTCTTGCCCTTCCCTTTTCCTTTAGAACCCGTCGTATCTCTTTACGGGCTTCTGCGTCTGTCGGTGCAATCGTCTGCGTCTCGATTTCGAACCACTCGCCCAAAGCATCCAGAAAAGGCTCCGGGCTGAAATCGGACAGATTGCAGAGCAGCCGGTGCGTCGGGAAAATCAGTACGCCCTGGTC
>DASPGW010000257.1 GCA_035620395.1 Desulfuromonadales bacterium
ACGGGCTCTTCACCAAAGCTACCTGGCGGCGCACAACCCCGCGAAGGCGGGCGAAGTGGTCAGGCAGTACGAAGAGTCCCTCTGCCGGGCCGGCTTCAGCCCAAAGGAAATCCGGGAAATCCTGGAAAGCTTCAATCCCCGGCATTGATCCGAGGCCAGTCCCGTTCGACCCCTTCGGCTCCCTCTCTGCCGCTTGGTCACCGTCAGCGGCGCCCTCCTCTTGTTGAAAATATAAGAAATTTATAAGGCGGCATGTGTTAAACGAACCAGTGCCGGCCGGTTCTGGCTCGACCTTCTGTCGGGGCGGAGGGCCAGCCTTCGCAGCGCGTTGCGGAGAGTTTTTGCAAAGGGAATGAGCATGAGTGATACCTGTGAATACCTCAAGCATTGCGGCTTCTTCCGCAAGTACGGCGAGCGCAGGAGCAACGTCTGGCGAGGATTGGTAAGCTTCTATTGCCAGGGAAGAGGATTCAGCCTCTGCGAAAGAAGAAGCAAATACCTGAACAACATCGACAGGATCAGCGACGACATCCTGCCTTCCGGGCAGGCGGTGTCCAAGGCGTTCCTGTCGCTCAACTGATGGCAAGAGGCACTCGTGGCGATGGAATTTTCCACGTCGGCAAGCCCGCCGGGGGCGCGCGATTGAAGATTTTCCGGCGAGAGGGGAGATGCCGATGCGGCGGATTGTGGTGATCGACGACTGCAGGCTGACTCTGGCCATTGCCAGGGACATCCTCGAGCAGGGGGGGTACGAAGTCTTTACCGCCGAGTCGGGGATCGACGCCAACAACATCATCTACGGAGCGGCGCGTCCGGATCTGATCCTGCTCGACGTGGAAATGCCGATGCTGCGCGGGGATCGCAAGGTGCAGTTGCTCAAGAAGTCGGAACGTTCCCGCGACATACCGGTCGTCCTCATCTCCAACCGGCCCGCGGCGGAACTGGCGGCGATTGCCCGCGCCTGCGGTGCCGATGGTTACCTCGTCAAACCGTTACGCAAGGATTCCCTTCTCGAACACCTTTCCCGGTTTGTTCCGTAAAGACCGCACGGATTCGATAATGCCAAGCCGCCAACCAGACGAGGCTGCGCCGCGAACCGCCCGCGAGGGGGACGAACTCGCCCTCTGCCGGGTCCGGCTGACCCATATCCAGCGCATCGCCGGTCTGGGCAGCTGGGAATGGCAGCCCGAGGCCGACACCCTCTGGTGGTCGGCCGAGGTCTTCCGGATTTTCGGCCAGGAGGAAGACCGCTGTGTGCCCTCCTGCGCCGCATTTTTCGCCGGCATTCATCCCGATGACCGCGAGGCCGTCGGTGCCGCCCTGAGAGGAGCACTGAAGCAGCGCCTCCCTCTGAACATCGAATTCCGCATCGTACGGCCCGACGGTCGCCTGTGCTTCGTCCATACCCAGGGGGAGTTGACCTCTTTCGGCGCCGGCCGGCCGACGGTCATGATCGGCACCCTCCAGGACGTCACCGAGCGCCGGGAGACGGAGAACCGCCTGCGTCTGCTCAAGGAAGCGGTCGAGTGCCTGCCGATCGGCATCACCATCACCGGCGTCGACGGCAAAATCCTCTATACCAATCCCGCTGAGGCGTCCATCCACGGCTATACGGTCGCTGAACTGCTGCACCGCGAAGCCGGCCAATTGGCCCCGCCCAGCCTGCAATCCCCCATGTCTCTGGAAAAAATCGAGAAGATCGGCCTGTGGCGGCGGGAAACGTTAAACGTCCGCAAGACCGGCGAGGTGTTTCCCGTGCAGCTCTCTTCGGTCGCCGTCCGCAACGCCGACGGCGACTTCCTGGGGATGATCACCGCCTGCGAGGACATCACCGAACGCAAGGCGAGCGAAGAGCGGATCGTCCAGCTGGCCTATCACGACACGCTCACCGGCCTGCCGAACCGCTGGATGTTCCAGGACCGCCTGAGCCAGGCGCTGGCCGCGGCGGGGCGCGACGGGCGACAGGTGGGGGTGATGTTTCTCGACCTCGACCACTTCAAGGACGTCAACGACACCCTCGGACACGAGTTCGGCGACAAGCTGCTGCGGGCGGTGGCCCAGCGGCTCGCCGCCTCGACCCGGGAGGCCGATACTCTGGCGCGGCTGGGCGGTGACGAATTCGTCGTCATCCTCACCCACCTGATGGATCAGCAAGGGGTGGCGGCGGCGGTCGAGAGAATCCAGGCGGGCTTCCGGAAGCCGTTTGAGCTGGAGGGGCGGCAAATCTACAGCGGCGCCAGCATCGGCATCGCCATCTATCCGAAGGACGGCAAGGATGTGGCCAGCCTGCTGCAGAGCGCTGACATGGCGATGTATCATGCCAAGGGGCTCGGGCGCCAGACCCATCACTTCTACTCCCGGGAGATGAACCAAAGCGTCCGCCGGAAAGTTGCCCTGGAAAACGGGCTGCGCCGGGCGCTGGAACGGGAGGAATTCCATCTCGTTTTTCAGCCCCAGTGGGATCTGCCCAGCGGAACCCTGATCGGCCTCGAGGCGCTGCTCCGCTGGGACAGCGCCGACTTCGGCCCGATCCCGCCGGCCAGCTTCATCCCTCTGGCCGAGAACTCCGGACTCATCTACCTTATCGGCGAATGGGTCCTGCGCAGTGCCTGTACCCAGGTGGCGGCCTGGCTGGCTGCCGGGCATGCCGTGCCGCGGGTGGCGGTGAACATTTCAGGGCACCAGTTCAAGCGTCCGGATTTTCTCGCTGTAGTGGATGCCATCCTCCGGGAAACGGGGACGCCGCCACAGCACCTGGAGCTCGAATTCACCGAGAGTGTCCTGATGGAAGAAGCCGGCCGCTCCGCCGACATCCTGCGGGCGCTCAAAGGCCGACGCATCCACCTGAGCATCGACGACTTCGGTACCGGGTACTCATCGCTGAGCTGTCTGCGGCATTTCCCCATCGACCGGATCAAAATCGACCGCTCCTTTGTCGCCGATCTGGCCGGCAACCCCGATGGTTCGTCGCTCGTCGAGGCGATCATCGCCATGGGTCGCAGCCTCGGGCTGAAGGTCATGGCGGAAGGGGTGGAAAACCGCGAGCAGTTCGAGTTCCTCACGCTGCGCGGCTGCGACGAGGCGCAAGGCTTCTTCTTCGCCAGGCCGCTGCCTGCCGAAGCGCTGACCGCAGCTCTGGTCGATGGCAGGTTGTCGCAGCCGGCCGGTGCCGCCGACGAAATGCCCGGAGGGGAGTCGGCAAACGGGGACTCAGCGAATTGCCGGCCGTGATGGCCGACCGGAAGGTCCGTTGAATTGCGTGGGGAAAAAAGGGAGATGCGGTCTCCCTTTTTTATTGGCGTTTTCCCTGCGCAGCTGCGTCTTCGGGGATACGGGGAATTTTGCCGAGAAACTCCCGCCAGGCGTCCCGCCAGGCTTTGCCATCGACGTAGAGCAGGTCGTTGTGGCCGGCGCCGGGGATGAGGCGTAACGTTTTCGGCTCGCTTGCCGCCGCGTACAGGCGGCGGGCCATGGCGGGCGGCACAATGGTATCCGCCTCGCCCTGGATGATCAGCAGGGGGGAGCGGAGCCTGCCGATTTTGGCCAGATTGTCGTAACGGGCGTCGAGCAGCCAGCCCAGCAGGAGATGCAGCAGGAGGTAATGATGCCGTCCCATGGCGGTGATGGAGGTGAAGGGGGCTTCCAGGACCAGGCCGGCGGGCGGATGCTCCAGGGCGAGCTGGACGGCGACGGCGGCGCCGAGGGATTCGCCGAAGTAGAGCAGCCGGGAGGGGGGCCAGCCGCGCTGCCGCAGCCAGGCGAGCGCCCCGCGGGCGTCGGCGTAGGTTCCTTCTTCGCTTGGCGTCCCCGCGCTCTGTCCGTATCCCCGGTAGTCGAAAATGAAGACGGACAGGCCGAGGCCGTGCAGCAGCTCCAGGCTTTCCAGGCGGTGTGAAATATTGCCGGCGTTGCCGTGGCAGAAGACGACCAGGGGGCGGCCAGCCGCCCCGGAGAGGTACCAGCCGTGCAGGGCGGTGCCGTCGGCGGCGGCGAAGCGCACCTCCTCGTAGTCGAGCCCCACCGCCGCCGGGGTGGCGACCAGTTGGCGGTCGGGAAAATAGATGTAGCGCTGCTCCAGGGCGCCCTCCGTCGTCGCCGGGGCGAACAGACCCGCCGCCAGAAACAGGGCGGGGGCCAGTTGACGGATCACTGTTCGTCGGCTCATGCTCTCCATTATAGCCGGTTCGCGGCGGGCGGGAGGCGGCGGAATCGCTTGCGCCGGCAGGAGGGGGAGAAGATAACCGGAACGGTGAAGAGCCCGGGCGCGGCCGCCGGCTCAGATCTGGATCTGCACCCCGAGTTCGATCACCCGGTTGGGCGGCAGGCCGAAGAAGTCGGTTGCCGAGCGGGCATTGCGCGACATGACCATGAAGAGCTTCTCCCGCCACAGGGCCATCCCCGGCTTCTCCGAAGGAATGAGGGTCTCGCGGCCGAGGAAGAAGGTCGTCTCCATCATGTTGAACTTCCAGCCGTCGAGCTCCACCCCGGCGAGGACCTCCGGCACGTTCGGCTCTTCCATGAAGCCGTAACGGATTACCATCTGGTACAGTCCCTCCCCGACCGGTTCGAGGGTAAAGCGCCGGGCGGCGGGGACGTGCGGAATCTCCTCGGTCAGGACCGAGAGGATGACAACCCGCTGGTGCAGCACCTTGTTGTGCTTGAGGTTGTGCAGCAGGGCCGAAGGGATGACCCGCAGGTTGCCGGACATGAAGACGGCGGTGCCGGGAACGCGGTGGGGCGGGGAGAGCTGGATGCTGGCGCGAAAGTCGTCCAGGGGAAAGGCGCCGGCCTGCAGTTGGGTGTACAGGATGCGGCGGCCCCGCTTCCAGGTCGACATGAGGGTGAAGATCACCGTCGCCACCAGGACCGGGAACCAGCCGCCGTGGGCGATCTTGGCGACGTTGGCGCCGAAGAAGGCCAGGTCGAAAAGCAGGAAGCCGCTGCAGAGCAGCATCGCCAGCGGCAGGCTCCAGCGCCAGCGGTCACGGGTGACGAAGAAGAAGAGGCAGGTGGTCACCACCATGGTCGTGGTCACCGCGATGCCGTAGGCTGCTGCCAGATTGCTGGAGGAGCGGAAGCCGACCACCAGGCCGATGCAGCAGACCATCAGCAGCCAGTTGATCGCCGGCAGGTAGATCTGCCCTCGCTCCCGGGCCGAGGTGTGCTCGATGTCGAGCCGCGGGCTGAAGCCGAGCTGAATCGCCTGCATGGAGAGGGAGAAGGCGCCGGAAATGAGTGCCTGCGAGGCGATGACCGTGGCGGCGGTAGCCAGAACCACCAGCGGGATGAGCGCCCAGGATGGAGCCATCATATAGAAGGGGTTCTGCGCCGCCTCCGGGCGGGCGAGGAGCAGCGCCCCCTGGCCGAAATAGTTGAGCAGCAGCGCCGGCAGCACCAGCGCGAACCAGGCGAGGCGGATCGGCCGGGTCCCGAAGTGCCCCATGTCGGCGTAGAGGGCCTCCCCACCCGTCACCACCAGGAAAACCGACCCCAGCACTAGAAAGCCGGCCCAGCCGTTGTCGAGAAAGAACGCAAGGGCGTGGTGGGGGCTCACCGCTGTCAAGACGATCGGGTGATGCACGATCTGGGTGACGCCGAGCAGAGCCAGCACCGCGAACCAGACCAGGGTGACCGGCCCGAAGACCGCCCCGACCCCTCCCGTCCCCCGGTGCTGGCAGAGGAAGAGGGCGATCAGGATGACGACGGTGAGAGGGATGACGTAGGGGGCAAACACCGGGGTGACGATTTCCAGCCCCTCGACGGCGGAGAGCACCGAGATCGCCGGCGTGATCATGCCGTCGCCGTAGAGGAGCGCCGCCCCGAAAAGCCCCATGAGGATCAGCATCAGCCGTCCGCCCCGGGCTTCGGCCCGCGCCGGCGAGACCAGGGCGGTCAGGGCCAGAATCCCCCCCTCTCCCTGGTTGTCGGCCAGCAGGATGAAGACCAGGTATTTTATCGAGATCACCAGGATGAGGGACCAGAAGATCAGCGAGAGGACGCCGAGAATGTTCCCGGGAGTGGGGGGAAGGGCGTGCGGGCCGTGGAAGCACTCCCGGATGGCGTAGAGGGGGCTGGTGCCGATGTCGCCATAGACCACACCCAGAGCCGTCAGGGAGAGGACGAGCAGGTAGCGGCCCTGCGGTTTCGGTTTATTCGTATCGTTCATTGGTTCACTTCGCCTGGCCTCCGCCCGGCCCGGCAGCGGAGTAAATGAATGAGGAAATGTCCCGGAATGAAATTTCCGGGCCAGATACTAAGCCCTTGATTTCGAAGAGTCAACCGCTGTTGAGGGGGAGGTCGAGCCTGAGCCGGTACCCGACGCCCGGCTCGTTCAGGAAGAAGCGGGGCCGGGCCGGGTCCGCTTCGAGCTTGTGCCGCAACTGTGCCATGTAGACGCGCAGGTACTGGGTCTGGTTCATGTGCGGCGGCCCCCAGACCTCCTTCAGGAGCTGGCTGTGGGTGACCACCTTCCCGGCGTTGCGGATGAGCACGCTCAGCAGGCGATATTCGATGGGGGTCAGGTGCACCTCCCGGTCGCCGAGGAAGACCTGGCGGCGCGCCAGGTCGACCCGCAGGTCGTCGAGGATGAAGAGCGGCTCGATCCGCCCTGACTGCTGCATGGTGCGGTGGCGCAGGGCGACCCGGATGCGGGCCAGCAGTTCTCCGGCGCCGAAGGGCTTGGTCAGGTAGTCGTCGGCGCCAGCATCGAGCGCCCTGACCTTGTCCCGCTCCTGCTCCCGGGCGGAGAGGACAATGATCGGCACCGCGCTCCACTCCCGCAGCCGCCGGGTCACCTCCAGGCCGTCGAGGTCCGGCAGCCCGAGATCGAGAAGAATCACGTCCGGGCTGCGGGTGGCGGCCAGGGCGAGACCTTCTTCCCCGGCGGCCGCCTCGAGCAGCCGGTAGCGGTAACTCTGCAGGGTCACCCGGAGAAAGCGACGCATCTGTGGTTCATCCTCGATCAGCAGAATCAATTCGCCATCCTGTGCCATACGCCGCCCTCCTTCAGGCCTCTTCCGGTTCCGGCAGTTGCGGCTGCCCCTCCAGCGGGAGCGTGAAGCGGAACACCGCGCCGCCCCCCGGGCGGTTTTCGGCCCAGATGCGGCCGCCGTGGGCAGCGACGATGGCCCGGCAGATCGTCAGCCCCAGCCCGACTCCGCTGCTGCCGCCGTGGCTGCGGACAAACTTGTCGAAGATCCGCTCCTCCTCCCCCGAAGGGATGCCCGGGCCCCGGTCGGCCAATTCCACCAGCAGCACCTTTTCCCGGACCGAGGCGGCCAGCTCCAGCGGTGTCTCCGGCGGCGTATAGCGAACCGCATTCTCCAGCAGGTTGGTCAGCACCTGCTCGATCAAAAGCGGGTCGAAGGGGACGAGCGGCAGATCCTCCGGCAATCCTGTCGTCAGCGGGTGGCTGCGGAGCCTGTCGGCCAGTCGGTTCAGCACTACGCCGACAATTTCCTCCAGAGACTGCCACTCCTTTTTCACGATGATCGCCCCGGATTCCAGGCGGGTCATGTCGAGCACGTTGCGGATGATCCGGCCCAGGTGCTCCGCCTCTTCGCAGACCGTCTGGAGGAGCTCGCGGCGCCCCGGCGGGTCGAGGGTGGCGTCGTGGTGCAGCAGGGTGGTGGCGGCGCCGGTGATGGCCGCCAGCGGCGTGCGCAGGTCATGGGAGACGGAACTGAGCAGGGTGCTGCGCAGGGCCTCGGTCTCGGCCTTGAGCAGGGCTCGCTGCGCCTCCTCGGCGAGGGAGGCCCGCTCCATGGCCATGGCGGTCTGGTTGGCGAAGCTCTCCAGGACGTGGATCTGCTCCGGGGCAAAGAGCCCGGCGGCTGGCCCGGGGAGGATGCCGACCACCGCGACCGTCTTGGCGGCGGCGACCAGGGGAAGATAGAGCGCTTTGGCGCCGGAAAGGGTATCGGTTCCCAGCCCCGCCCGCTGCCGGTGATCGAAGGCCCACTGGGCGACGCTCAGCTCCCGCTGATCGAGGGCGTAGGTGTGGCGGCCGGTGGCCGCCGCCGCCAGACTCCCCCGCTCGTCGGGGACGAGCACCACGGCCTGGCAGGAGAAAACCTCGCTGATGTGCCGGACGGCGATGGTGCTCAGCCGCTCCCGGCCCTCCTCGTGGGCCAGTTCCCGGCTCAGGTGGTAGAGGGCGGCGGTGCGCCGCTCCCGCAGCCGCGCGGCTTCCGCCTGTTCCCGCACCCGCAGCGTCAGCCGGCTGATGACATAGGCGACGAAGAACATGACGACGAAGGTGAAAAGGTATCCCACGTCGCTGACCGCAAACGTATGGTAGGGTGGAACGAAGAAGAAATCGAAGGCGGCCACACTCAGCAGCGTGGCGAGCAGGGTCGGGCCCCGACCGGCGCGGCTGGCGGTGAGGACGATGCCGAGCAGGAATACCATGGACAGGTCGACCAGGGAGAAATGCCGGAACATCAGGGTGGCGACGGCCGTGCTGGCGGCGACGGCGGCGACGCTCAACAGCCACTCCCGCCGGTGTGCCGGGCGCCGCCCAGGCCTGGCGGCGGGGCGCGGCGCCGCCTCTTCGCTTTCGCCGGTGATGACGTAGACGTCGATGTCGCCGCTGCCCCGGACCACCTCGTCGAGGACCGAGCCGAAGAGCCGGTCCTTCCAGCGGGGATGGGTCGGCTTGCCGATGATGATCTTGGTGACGTTGCGCGACCGGGCGTAGCGCAGGATCTCCTCGCTCGCCCGGTGCCCGGAAAGGGTGACCGTCTCGGCGCCCAGGCTCTCGGCCAGGCGCATGTGTTCGGCGAGCTGCTGCAGGTCCCGTTCCGAGGGCCGCACCTTGGCGGGCCCTTCGACGGTGACGGCGAGCCAGTCGGCGCGCAGCCCCGCGGCCATGCGCTTGGCGGCGCGGATCAGGCGGATCGAGCGGGGGTTGGCGCCGACGCAGACCAGGATCCGTTCGGCGGCCGGCCATACCTCGCGCACCCCCTTGCCGGTTCGGTAGCTCAGCATCTGTGCGTCGACCCGTTCGGCGGTGCGGCGCAGGGCCAGCTCCCGCAGCGCCAGCAGGTTGCCGGTACGGAAGAAGTTCTCCCGCGCCCGCGCCGCCAGCTCCGCCACGTAGACCTTCCCCTCCTTGAGCCGCTGGAGGAGTTCGTCGGGGGGAAGATCGACCAGTTCGATCTCGTCGGCCCGGTCGAGGACCGAGTCGGGGAGGGTTTCGCGGACGACGACGCCGGTGATCTGGGCGACCACGTCGCCCAGGCTCTCCAGGTGCTGGACGTTGAGCGTGGTGTAGACGTCAATGCCGGCCGCGAGCAGCTCGAAGACGTCCTGCCAGCGCTTCTTGTGGCGGCAGCCGGGGGCGTTGGTGTGGGCCAGTTCGTCCACCAGGGCAATCTGCGGCTTGCGGGCGAGGACCGCATCGAGGTCCAGCTCCGGAAGCCGCACCCCCCGGTGCTCGATCTGCGCCCTGGGGATGATCTCCAGGCCGGCCAGGAGGGAATCGGTCTCGAAGCGGCCGTGGGTCTCCACGTACCCCGCCGCCACGTCGCGACCGTCCAGTCGCTGCCGCCAGGCCGCCTCCAGCATGGCATAGGTCTTCCCGACCCCGGGGGCGGCGCCGAAGAAGACCTTCAGGTGCCCCTGGCGCTTGCGCTCTTCCTCCCGCTGCGCCTCTTTCAGCAGCAGGTCGGGATCAGGACGACGCTCTTCCATGTACCAGCTCCTTCGGACTGAAACCGGCGCCTGACCGCCGGATCTCCTCAAAGTTTAACAACTTCAGCGCATCTCATCCAACGCCAGGTTCAGGCGCAGGACGTTGACCCGCCGTTCGCCGAGGATGCCGAAGGCTCTTTCCTCGGTGTGGGTGGCAACGAGGGCGCGAACGCCGGCTGCATCGAGCCCCCGGACTCTAGCCACCCGCTCCGCCTGGTAATCGGCGGCGGCCGGGGAGATGTGCGGGTCGAGCCCGCTCGCCGAGGCGGTGACCAGATCGAGCGGAATCGGTTGCGTGTTCTCCGGGTCGGCGGCGCGCAGGCAGGCGATCCGCGCCTGCACCCGCTCGCGCAGGACCGGGTTCCCCGGCCCCAGGTTGGAGCCGGAAGAGGCGGCGGCGTTGTGCGGGAAGGGAGTGGTGGCCGACGGCCGTCCCCAGAAGTAGCGAGGCTCGTCGAAGGGCTGGCCGATCTGGGCGGAGCCCGCGGGTCTGTCCTCCCGGGGGATGAGGCTGCCGTTGGCCTGTCTGGGAAAAAACAGCTGAGCGACGGCGGTGACAACGGCGGGATAGATGCCGCCGCAGAGAAGGGTGAAGACGACGAGCATCAGGATGGCCGGTTTCAGGTCTTTTATGATGGTTCTCCGTTTATTGTCTGACTCGTCGGAACGGTCGGACCGGTCCGACGCGATTAAACAAACCATCCCAGCAGCAGGTCGATCCCCTTGATGCCGACGAACGGGACGATCAGCCCGCCGAGCCCGTAGATGAGCAGGTTGTTGCGCAGCAGGGTCGCCGCACCGACCGAACGGTACTTCACCCCGCGCAGGGCGAGGGGAATGAGAGCGACGATGATCAGGGCGTTGAAGATCACCGCCGAGAGGATGGCGCTGCGCGGCGTGGCCAGGCCCATAACGTTGAGCGCTGCCAGTTGCGGGTAGGTGCCGACGAAAGCGGCCGGCAGGATGGCGAAGTACTTGGCCACGTCGTTGGCGATGCTGAAGGTGGTGAGGGTCCCGCGGGTCATGAGGAGCTGCTTGCCGATCTCGACGACCTCGATGAGCTTGGTCGGATTGGAGTCGAGGTCGACCATGTTCCCCGCCTCCTTGGCCGCCTGGGTGCCGCTGTTCATCGCCACCGCCACGTCGGCCTGGGCCAGGGCCGGCGCGTCGTTGGTGCCGTCGCCGGTCATGGCGACGAGCCGCCCGCCCGCCTGGTGGTCGCGGATGAGCGTAAGCTTCGCCTCCGGAGTCGCCTCGGCGAGGAAGTCATCCACCCCCGCTTCGGCGGCGACCGCCGCCGCGGTCAGGGGGTTGTCGCCGGTGATCATGACCGTCCGAATCCCCATTCGGCGCAGCTCCGCGAAGCGTTCGCGAATCCCTCCCTTGACGATGTCGTTGAGGCGGATGACGCCGAGCACCTGCCGTCCTTCGGCGACGACCAGCGGCGTTGCCCCCTCCCGGGCCACCTCCTCGACGATCGTCTTCGCCTCCGGCGGAAAGCTTCCCCCGTTGCCGGTTACGTACGCCGCCACGGCATCGGCCGCCCCCTTGCGGATCTGCCGGCCATCGAGGTCGACCCCGCTCATCCGGGTCTGCGCCGAGAAGGGGACGAACCGCGCATCGAGGGCGTGGCTGTCGCGCTCCTGCAGGCCGTGCTGCTCCCTGGCCAGCACCACGATGCTCCGCCCTTCCGGGGTCTCATCGGCCAGCGAGGCGAGCCGGGCGGCATCGGCCAGGCGTTTGGCGTCGCTGCCGCCGACGGGGATGAAGGCGGTCGCCTGACGATTGCCGAGGGTAATGGTGCCGGTCTTGTCGAGCAGCAGCACGTCGACGTCGCCGGCCGCCTCCACCGCGCGGCCCGACATGGCGATGACGTTGGCCTGGATCATCCGGTCCATGCCGGCGATGCCGATGGCGGAGAGCAGCCCGCCGATGGTGGTCGGGATGAGGCAGACCAGCAGGGCGATAAGGACCGTCAGCGTGACCGGGCTCCCCTGTCCGGCCGCCTGGACGCTGAAGAGGGAGAAGGGGAGCAGGGTCACTGTCGCCAGCAGGAAGATGATGGTGAGGCCGGCCAGCAGGATGTCGAGAGCGATCTCGTTGGGGGTCTTCTGCCGCCTGGCTCCTTCCACCATGGCGATCATCCGGTCGAGGAAGGCCTCTCCCGGATCGGCGGTGATCCGCACCACCAGCCAGTCGGAAAGGACCAGGGTGCCGCCGGTGACGGCGCTGCGGTCGCCGCCGCTCTCCCGGATGACCGGGGCGCTCTCGCCGGTGACGGCGGCCTCGTTCACCGAGGCGACCCCGACCACCACCTCGCCGTCGCCGGGGATGATGTCGCCGGCCTCCACCAGGACGAAGTCCCCTTTCTTCAGTTGCGACGAAGGCACGGCGGTCGTTTCGGCGCCCCGCTCGGGCCGGGAGAGACGCTTGGCGGTCACGTCCTGACGCGAGCCGCGCAGGGCGTCGGCCTGTGCCTTCCCCCTCCCTTCGGCCAGGGACTCGGCGAAGTTGGCGAACAGCACGGTGAACCAGAGCCAGAGGGAAACGGCCAGGATGAACCCCGGCGGCTCCTCCCCGCGGGCGAAGAGGGAATGGAGGAAGAGGCAGGTGGTCAGGAGGCTCCCCACCTCGACCACGAACATAACCGGCTTGCGGATCTGGTGGCGCGGGTCGAGCTTCACCAGGGCGTCGACGAGGGCCCGGTGGACGATGTGGGGTTCGAACAGCGGGCTCGGCGTGTATCTTTTACGCATGGCTTGCTCCTCTGCTCATCGTTGCCCGGCCGCGAGCATCTGCTCGGCGATCGGTCCGAGCGCCAGGGCGGGGAGGAAGGTGAGCGCCCCCACCAGCACGATCACCCCCACCAGGAGCAGCACGAACAGGGGAGTGTGGGTCGGCAGGGTCCCGGCGCCCGCCGGCACCTGCTTCTTGGCGGCCAGGGAGCCGGCGATTGCCAGCACCGGCAGCATGACCCAGAACCGGCCGAACAGCATGGCCAGGCCGAGGAGAGTGTTGTAGAAGGGGGTGTTGACCGAAAGGCCGGCAAAGGCGCTGCCGTTGTTGTTGCCGGCCGAAGAGAACGCGTAGAGGATCTCCGAGAAGCCGTGCGGGCCGGGGTTGGCGACTCCCGCTGTGCCCGACGACGTCACCACCGCGACGGCCGTCCCCACCAGGACCAGGGCCGCCGGGATGAGGATGACGAGCGCGGCCATCTTCATCTCGAACGCCTCAATCTTCTTCCCCAGGTACTCCGGCGTGCGCCCCACCATCAGCCCGGCGACGAAGACCGCGACGATGGCGAAGACGAGCATGCCGTAGAGGCCGGAGCCGACCCCGCCGAAGACAATCTCCCCCAACTGGATGAGCCACAGCGGGACCATCCCCCCCAACGGAGTGAAGGAGTCGTGCATGGCGTTCACCGAACCGTTGGAGGCGGCGGTGGTGGCGGCGGCCCAGAGGGCGGAGTTGGCGACGCCGAAGCGGACCTCCTTCCCCTCCAGGTTGCCGGCGCTCTGCTCGATGCCGAGGCGGGCGAAGTGAGGATTGGCCTGCGTCTCGCAGAAGTAGCAGATCAGCAGAAGCGGGACGAAGATCAGGGCCATCGCCGCCAGCAGCGCCCACCCCTGGCGGGGGTCGCCGGCCATCCGGCCGAAGGTGTGGCAGAGGGCCGCCGGGATGAGGAGGATCGCCAGCAGCTCCAGGAAATTGGAGAGCGGCGTCGGGTTCTCGAAGGGGTGGGCCGAGTTGACGTTGAAGAAGCCGCCGCCGTTGGTGCCGAGCTGCTTGATGGCCACTTGGGAGGCGGCCGGCCCCATCGGGAGGGTCTGCACCGTAACGGTTCTTCCCTCGGCGTCTTGTGTCGTCTGGAGCAGAGGCACCTCCCGGTAGGGGCGGAAACTTTGCACCACCCCCTGGGAGACGAGCAGCAGCGCCAGCAGCAGCGAGAGGGGCAGGAGAATGTAGAGGACGGTGCGGGTGAGGTCGACCCAGAAGTTGCCGATGGTCTGCGCGCTGCGGCGCACGAAGCCGCGGATCAGGGCCACCAGCACCGCCATCCCTGCGGCCGCCGAGACGAAATTCTGCACCGCGAGGCCCGCCATCTGGACGAGGTAGCCCAGAGTCGTCTCGCCGCCGTACCCCTGCCAGTTGGTGTTGGTGCCGAAGCTGACCGCGGTGTTGAAGGCCGAATCGGGGGAGACAGCCGGAAAACCCTGCGGATTCAGGGGGAGCACTCCCTGCAGGCGTTGGAGGAGGTAGAGGAAGGCGATACCGGCGAAGCTGAAGAGGAGGGCCGCCCCCGCGTAGGCCTGCCAGGTCATCTCCTCGTCCTGCCGGACGCCGCAGACGCGGTAGACCAGCTTCTCGGCCGGGCCGAGCAGCCGGTCGATTCCGCAGGGAGCACCTTCATACACCCGCGCCATGAAGACGCCCAGCGGCTTGGCCAGCAGGCCGAGTACGGCCAGATACAGCCCGATTTGCGCAAGACCGCCGGTGGTCATGAAAAGAGCTCCGGCTTGAGAAGCGCGATCGCGAGATAGATTAGCAGGCCGAGCGCCACGCCCCCGCCGATCCAGTACCAGACCTCCATCGACCTGTCTCCTATAGCTGTTCTGCGAGCTTCAGCAGCAGCCAGGTGAGGGCGAAAAAGCCGACCAATGCGCCGAGATACAGGGCATCCATGAGTGAATCTCCGTGATTTGCAATAACAATAAAGGTAACAGGAAACGACGTAAATGCGGCATAAAGAGGGGGGGCGGCGGCGTAAAGATTTCGTTAAGACCGGCCAGAAAAATAACTGCTGCAAGGGAAGATCAAAGGAGCGGCATCGGCAGGTTTTGCAGGCGGTCGCGTTTGCCTCGGGTGAAAGAAAAAGCTTTGCCGGCGGCTACTTGCGCCAGAAGGAGGGGAAGAAGAGAACCAGGACGGTGAAGAGCTCGAGCCGGCCCATCAGCATGCAGAGGGTGAGCACGATCTTGCCGAAGGCCGAGACGTGGGCGAAATTGTCGACCGGGCCCAGGGTTCCGAGGCCGGGGCCGACGTTGCTCAGAGTGGCGATGACCGCCGCTCCGGCCGAGGTCAGGTCGAGGCCGGAGGCGGCCATCAGGAAGGAGGCGACGACGAAGATTCCCATGTAGAAGGCGAAGAAGCCGAGGATCGACTGCATCACCTCGCGGTCGACGGGGACGCCGCCAAGCTTCACCAGCCGCACCGCCCGGGGGTGGATGAGGCGGTAGAGCTGCACCTGGGCGTGCTTGAACAGCAGCAGCATGCGCGCCACCTTCATGCCGCCGCCGGTCGAGCCGGCGCAGCCGCCGACGAACATGAGGAAGACCAGCAGGTACTGGGCCAGCACCGGCCAGGTCTCGTAATCGGCGGTGGCGAAGCCGGTCGTGGTAAGGATGGAGACGACCTGGAAAGCACTGTAGCGCAGGTTGTCGAAGAACGAGCCGTAGATCGTCCCCTGGTTGAGCAGGACGATGAGCACCGTCGTCACGGCGGTGATGAAGAAATAGAAGCGGAATTCCTCGTTGCGCCAGAATTCCCTGGGGCGGCCGCGCAGAACCTGGTAATGCAGGGAGAAGTTGACCCCGGCGAGGAACATGAAGACAGTTACCACCCAGTCGATGTAGGCGCTGCCGTAGGCCCCGACCGAAGCGTTGCGGGTGGAGAAACCGCCCGTCGCCAGGGTGGCGAAGGCATGGCAGAGCGCCTCGTAGAGGTTCATCCCGCCTAGCATCAGCAACACTACCTCGGCAATGGTGAGCAGCACGTAGACCCCCCAGAGCAGCTTGGCGGTGTCCTGGATGCGCGGCTTGAGACGGTCGGCCGTCGGTCCCGGCACTTCGGCCTTGAACAGCTGCATGCCGCCGACCCCGAGCATCGGCAGGATGGCCAGCGACAGCACGATGATCCCCATCCCCCCCATCCAGTGGGTCAGCGCGCGCCAGAAAAGGATGCTCTCGGGCAATGACTCGATATTGGCGAGGATGGTCGAGCCGGTGGTGGTGAAGCCGCTCATCGTTTCGAAGATGGCATCGACGGGCGAGGGGATGGCGCCGCTGAAGAGGAAGGGAAGGGCGCCGAAGAGGGCGTAGAAGCCCCAGCCGAAGGTGACGATGGCGAAGCCTTCGCGCACCGACAGCTCGCGTTTGCTCTGGCATTTCTTGTACAGGGTCAGGCCGGCGACGAAGGAAATCAGGGCGGCGGCGAGAAAGGCGCCGGCCGCGCCGTCGGCGAAGTAGATCGAGAACGGAATGGGGGTCAGCAGGGCGGCGGCGAGAAAGAGGAGCAGGGCGCCGAGGATGCGCAGGGTGAGCAGGGCGTTCATCTATTCGAAGAACCTCTCGACCTTGGCCAGGGCGCCGGGCAGGGCGAAGACCACTACCCGGTCGCCTTCCTGAAGCTGGCTGTCGCCGGTGGGGATCTCGTAGGCGTCCCGATGGACGGTGGCGCCGATAATCGCGCCGGTCGGGAAATGCAGGTCCTTGAGGGGGATGCCGACGATGCCGCTCCCTTTGGGCACCAGGATTTCGAGAACCTCGGCGTTGCTCCCTTCGATGGTGGCCAGCGACAGGACCTCGCCGCGGCGCACGTACTTGAGGATGGCGCCGGCGGCGGCCAGGCGTGGCGAGATGCAGGCGTCGACCCCCAGGGTCGGGGCGAGGTTGAGCAGCTCTGGTTTGTTGACCACCGCCAGGGTGCGGCTGGCGCCGTGCTGCCGGCCGAGCAGGGCGCAGAGGATATTGGTTTCATCGTTGTCGGTAACGGCGATGAAGACATCGGCCGTCTCGATCCCCTCGTCCACCAGGACCTCGACGTCGGTCCCCTCGGCGTGGATCACCATCGTCCGCTCCAGCTTCGCCGCCAGTTTTTCGCAGCGCGCCTCGTCGTGGTCGATCAGCCGGACGTCGAAGCGCATTCGCTCCAGCTCCCGGGCGATGCGCAGGCCGATGCGGCCGCCGCCCAGAATGAAGGCGCGAGGCGTGTGCCTTTTCGTTTCCGTCTCCTCCAGCTTGAGCATGTACTGGATGGCCGGCAGATCTTTCTGGTGGGCGAAGACGAAGATGCTGTCGCCGGCCTGGATGACGTCGTCGCCGCGCGGGATGATGGTGCGTCCGCCGCGGGTGATGGCGGTCACCACGAAGCGGTACATGCCGCGGATATCCCCCAACTCCCGCAGGCTGAGGTCGCACAGCGGGCTCTCCTCGTCGATGCGGTAGCCGAGAAACTGGATCTGCCCCTCGACGAATTCGGCGACGTCGAAGGCGCCGGAGCGGCAGGCAATCTTGACAATCTCGTCGGCGACGGCGTCGTCCGGATTGATCAGCAGGTCGATGCCGAGCTTCTCCTTGGAGAGAACCCCGCCGCCGCCGCTGTACTCGATGCTCTTGACCCGCGCCACCCGGGTACGGACGCCGTACTCGCGGGCCAGCAGGCAGGCAAGGATGTTGACCTCATCGAGGTCGGTGACGGCGATGAAGATGTCGGTCCCCTTGATCCCCGCCTGTTCCAGGGTTTCGGCGCTGGCGCCGTTACCGGCGATGCCGAGGACGTTGAGACGGTCCTGGGCGCGGCGCAGGTTCTCCTGGCTGCGGTCGATGAGGGTGACCTCGTGGCCTTCCAGGGAGAGCCGCTCGCAGAGAAAGTAGCCGACCTGGCCGGCGCCGATGATGAGGATTTTCATGCCAGTGTCCGCCCTGCCGGATTTGTAGGGATGGCCGCCGCTGCGGCAACGTGCTGAAACATGCCACATTTCAGGCAATTATGCAAGTTGCAGGTGCATTTGGCACAGGGAGCGCTTGCTCACCGGGGCTCCCTTCGGGTACAATGCCCCCTCACCGCACATGGAGGCAGGATGTTCGACTGGCTGGAGGCGAGCGAGGAAGACCTGAAACGCGAGCGGGCCAAGGCCCGCGAGCTGCGGCAGAGCCAGTGGTGGAAGAACCGCATCGCCAAGGGGATCTGCCACTACTGCGAGGCGCAGGTGCCGCCGAAGGAGCTGACCCTCGACCATATCGTTCCGCTGGTGCGCGGCGGCAAGAGCAGCCGTGGCAACTGCGTGCCGGCCTGCAAGGAGTGCAACAGCAAGAAGCAGTCGCTCACCCCGGTGGAGTGGGCGGAGTACCTGGAGAAGCTGGGGAAAAGCCATCTTTAGATTCTCAGGTCCCCCTTTCATAAAGGGGGATGCAGGGGGATTTGGTTCGGTTGACCGAGAGAAATCCCCCCTCGCCCCCCTTTGCAAAGGGGGGAAACTACAACAAGTGTGATTGGAGGTCGCAAACCGCAATGAGCAACGAAGGGAACAAGATCATCTACACCATGATGCGGGTGTCGAAGTTCTACGACAAGAAGCCCGTGCTGAAGGACATCTCCCTCTCCTATTTCTACGGCGCCAAGATCGGCGTGCTCGGCCTCAACGGCAGCGGCAAGAGCTCGCTGCTGCGCATCCTGGCCGGCGTCGACAAGGAGTTCAACGGCCAGACCATCCTCTCCCCCGGCCACACCGTCGGCTACCTGGAGCAGGAGCCGCTGGTCGACTGCGAGAAGACGGTGCGCGAGGTGGTCGAGGAGGGGGTGCAGGAGACCGTCGACCTGCTGAAGGAATTCGAAGCGATCAACGCCGCCTTCGCCGACCCGGATGCCGACATGGAGAAGCTCTGCGACCGCCAGGCGGTGGTGCAGGAGAAGCTCGATCACCTCGATGCCTGGGACCTCGACGCCCGGCTGGAGATGGCAATGGACGCGCTGCGCTGTCCGCCCGGCGACACCCCCGTCAAGGTCCTCTCCGGCGGCGAGAAGCGCCGCGTCGCGCTCTGCCGGCTGCTGCTGCAGAAGCCCGACATCCTGCTCCTCGACGAGCCGACCAACCACCTCGACGCCGAGTCGGTCGCCTGGCTCGAGCGCTTCCTGAAGGACTATCCCGGCACCGTCGTCGCGGTGACGCACGATCGCTACTT
>DASPGW010000258.1 GCA_035620395.1 Desulfuromonadales bacterium
CGGGGAGTGGCATGGTTGAGAATGTTGGCCGTCTCCGTCATTTCGACCATGAAAGTCGATTGCCCCCGCGCCAGATTGTCGCTCGCCCCGACCCGGGTGAAGATCCGGTCGACGACGCCGATCCGCGCCGAACGGGCCGGCACCAGGCTCCCCATCTGGGCCATCAGCACGATCAGGGCGACCTGGCGCATGTAGGTCGACTTGCCTGCCATGTTCGGCCCGGTGATGATGAGGATCTGGTTTTCCCGGGTATCCATGATGACGTCGTTGGAGACGAACCGCTCCGAGAGGTTCATCGACTCGATCACCGGGTGCCGGCCCTCGATGATGACCAGTTCGTCGCTGCTGTCGATCTCGGGACAGACGTAATCGCGGTCGTGGGCCAGATCGGCGAGGGCGAGCAGCACGTCGAGAGCGGCCAGCGCTTCGGCGGTCGCCTGGATGCGCCGCCCCTGCGCTGCCACCTGCTGGCGCACCTGCTGGAAGAGGTCGTACTCGATCTCCACCAGTTTTTCCTCGGCACCAAGCACCTTTTCCTCGTATTCCTTGAGGGCGGGAGTGATGAAGCGCTCGGCATTGGCGAGCGTCTGCCGGCGCTGGTAATCCTCGGGGATGCGGTCGAGATGGCTGCGGGTGATTTCGATGTAGTAGCCGAACACCTTGTTGAAGCGGACCTTGAGCGTCGAGATGCCGGTGCGCTCTTTTTCCTCCCGCTCCAGCCGGGCGATCCACCCCTTCCCTTCCCGGCTGATGGCACGCAGATCGTCGAGTTCCGGGTCGAAGCCGTCGCGGATCAGCCCGCCTTCGCGAAGGATGAACGGCGGATCGTCGGCGATGGCCCGCCCGATCAGCCCGGTCACCTCGGGCAGCGGATCGATGGCTTCCCTGAGCCGGGCGAGCAGCGGGCTCTCGAGCAGCGACAACTGGTCGAGCATGGCGGGAAGGCGATCGAGCGAGCTTTTCAGGGCGACCAGATCCTTGGCGTTGGCGTTGGCCATGGCGATCTTGCCGTTGAGCCGTTCCAGGTCGTAGACCCCGTCGAGGGCGAGGCGCAGATCGCCGCGCACCAGGCTTTTGCTCACCAGTTCGAGCAGCGCCTGATGCCGGGCGCGAATCCGCTCCACATCGACCAGCGGCTGGTTGACCCACTGTCGCAGCTTGCGCCCCCCCATCGCCGTCACCGTCCGGTCGAGCACGCCGAGGAGCGAACCGCGCCGACTGCCGTCGTAGAGGGTGGCCGTCAGCTCGAGGTTGCGCCGGGTGGCGTCGTCCAGCACCATGAAGTCGCTGGTGCGGTAGGTATTCAGGGCCCGGATGTGTTCGACGGCCGCCTTCTGCGTCTCCCCCAGGTAGTGCAGGATCGCCCCGGCCGCCTGCACCGCCGCCGGCAGATCGGCACAGCCGAACGCCTCCAGGGAGGCGCAGCCGAAAAAGTCGAGTATCAGCCGCTCGGCCCGATCGGGCGCCCAGACCCACTCGGGCACCAGGTTGACCATCCGGCCGTCGAGGGGTCCCTGCAGCTTTTTGCGGAGGGCCTCGCCCTGCCCGCCTTCGACCAGCAGAACTTCGCGCGGATTGACCGAAGCGATCTCGGAACGCACCCCCTCGATATCCCGCACCTCGGTTGCCCGGAATTCGCCGGTGGTGATGTCGAGCAGGGCGATCCCCCACCGTGCCTGGCCGCCGTCGGCCAGCGCCAGGAGATAATTGTTCTCCTTGGGCTTGAGGGTTTCGGTATCGACCACCAGTCCGGGGGTGACGACCCGCACCACCTCGCGGCGCACGATTCCCTTGGCACTTTTCGGATCCTCGACCTGCTCGCAGATGGCGACCTTGAAGCCGTTCTCCACCAATCGGGCGATATAAGGCTGCGAGCTGTGATAGGGGATACCGCAGAGAGGCACTTCGTCGACCGCCCCCTTGTTGCGGGAGGTCAGCGTGATATCGAGGACCCGGGAGGCGGCGACCGCATCCTCCAGAAACATTTCGTAGAAGTCACCGAGGCGGAAAAACAGGATGGCGTCAGGATACTGGGACTTGATCTCCAGGTACTGACGCATCATGGGTGTGGTGGACATGAAAGCGAAAACCCCTTGTGAACTGGAAAACGGACAGGTCTGCAGGGCCGGGCACAACCGTTCGGGTCGACCCAGGACCTCTGAAATGAAGCGGAGTTATGTTAACAAACCGACCCCGCCATGTAAATAGGATTGTCCGCTGCAAAGGCCTTGACCCGGAGGCTGCGGAGTGCTAAGAAAGGCGGCATTTGCGGGAGGTACTATGACCGGATATAGTTTCTCGGACCAGGATGAACAGCTTTTCGCCAGGGAAAGCTTCGAGATTCACAACCTGCAGGACGAAATCCGCGTGGATCAGCTTTGCCAGCGACTCCTGCAATGCTTCCGCCGTGATCTTGAAGAGAAGAACTTTCTTGCGCCGGCGCAGGCCGGTGCCCTGGCCCACGGCGCCGACTATTTTCTGCGCGAGTTCGTCATTCCGGACCGCCGCGAGAACCTCTTCATCCTGCGCCCGGGCAGGGTTCGACAGTTCGCCGGCAACTGGTACATCCTTCGCAGCCTCGAGCCCAACTTGGCCGAACTGGAAACTATCCTGCAAGGAATTGCAGCATTTTACGCCTGGTGTGCCAGGGTCGGCAGGGTCAGCGGGGAACTGGCGGAAACGGTTCGGCAGGAGTGTTCCCTGCTTGATTTTTACCGGCAACGAATCGAAGACTTCTGGGCCATCGAGGGGGATGGCTATCTCGCCTGGGAGCGGGCCTGCACACTGAAGGAATAGAAAAAATTCAAGGTTCACGATTCAAGGTTCAAGGCTTCCCCTGGAGTCCGAATACTGATACCTTGCAAACGCGATGACCAAACCCTCCCCCAAAATACGCGCCGCCCGTTTCTCCATCGCCACCGCAGCTGCGCTTGCGACTCTCAAACTGGCCACCGGCCTGGCAACCGGGTCATTGGCGGTGATCTCTTCGGCGATCGACTCCCTGATCGACATTCTGATGTCGGGCGTCAATTATCTCGGCATCCGCCAGGCGGACCAACCTGCCGATTCCAGACATCCTTTCGGCCACGGCAAGTTCGAGACGATGGCCACGCTGACCCAGTCGCTGCTGATCGCCCTTTCCGGCGGCTGGATCATTTTTGAATCCGTCCGGCGACTGCTCCAGGGTGCAGCCCTGGCCCGCCTCGGCGAGGGGATGGCGGTACTGCTGCTGAGCGCCACCGTCTCCTGGGTGCTCGCCCGTTTCCTGCGCCGGGTCGCCCGCGAAACTGATTCTTCGGCGCTGCAGGCCGATGCGCTGCACTTCGCCATGGACGTCTATACCAACCTGGCGCTGGTGATCGGCCTGGGGGCCATCACCTTCTTCGACCTGCCGTGGCTCGACCCCGTACTCTCCCTGCTGGTGGCCCTCTACATTCTCTACGAAGCCATTCGACTGGTCCGCCACAGCCTGCGCGACGTCCTCGACGAGCAGTTGCCCGAGACCATACGCAAGGAGGTGGAACAGTTGATCCGCGCCCACCACGAACATCTGCTCGATTTCCACAACCTGCGCACCCGGCGGGCCGGGTCGCAGAAGATCATGGACTTTCACCTGACGGTCTGCAAGCACCTCTCGGTCGAGGAGGCGCACGCCATCGCCGACCATCTGGAAAAAAGGATAAAGCAGCAGATTCCGGGAGCCGATGTCACCATCCACATCGAGCCCTGCCTACGGCCCGACTGCCCCGGCATAGCGCAATGCCCCGTCGAAAAAACCCGGCTGGAAGAACCTGACAGCGAAGCCGAGAAGCAAATGGAATAAATATGGCGAAATGCCTGTTGGAGCCTCCCCACTAACAGGGGTAACAACTAGGCTCAAAAGAGATTTTTCCCAAATTTCCCGCCCAGCAAGAAAATGGCCACCCGGCGTTCAAGCCAGGTGGCCATACTAGTGGATGTCAGTAGCATTCACCTCTTCCTAATGACCTGCCTCCCTGATTCAAATTACAGATATTTTCAGCCAAATATTTCGCCCATAGAAGTGTAATCTTATTCCTGCAACGATCCTGTTATAACAGCAGGCTCCAAACTTAAATTCAAGGTTGGATCCATGGCATATTTAAAAACTGCCTTCTGCTCCTCTGACATCAGTTCCAGCGCTCGCTTTTCTATACGCAAAGATTCGCTTTCAAAACCCAATTCTGACAATCGAATAAGATCTGTGGAAAAACCGATGAGATCGAGGGTCTGAATGTCAACCTCATTGATGTCCTTCGCAGCCAGTTTGGCATATTTTTTGGTAATTAAACTGGCCTTTTGCAATTGACTCCTCAGTTGTCTTGACACATCAATATCCTTTTGAGCTTTTATATCCCCTGCCTCCACCGCTAATGCAATCTTTTCAATATTGCTGCTGAGAGCACTGAGCCTGACCATACTGACTTCTGCTTTGCCAAATTCATCAAGTGTTATATTCATGTGAGCCCCATCGGAGCTAACCAGTAATTCTGTATTCGCCAATGGTTTTTTAAGAAATTCTTCTTTCTTGTCTATCATTTTTTTATCGGCTTTTTTCAGAGTTCTTTCTGTTCTATTTTCACTTTCAAGGTTTAAAAACGGATTCATTCCAGCAAAACTCCAGTCTAGCAACACATCTGTAATTTTGTTAGGAAGCAGACCCAAGGTGGCAAAGTCCAATACATTCACAACAACACCAATCGGCAGCAAAACAATGCCCATTGGAACCTCATAAATCTCCAGAACTCCCTTATAAGGAGTCACCACATCGTACTCTGCCTTTGATTCAAATGTTTTTACTGTAAAAGCCTGGCTTTCCTGAACCTCTACATTGACCAACGCAGTTGTCACCAAAGAACCTGCATTTGTTCCGATATCGACTGCATGGGATATTTTATCTCGAACCATTTCCGTTTCTGTGTGGGTTTCAACCTTTAAATGATTTGCGCAACCAGATAAAAAAACACAAAAAACAATCAATAAAACCAAATTAAATTTCTTTTTACAAACCATGTCAGCCTCCTTCGACAATGGTGATGGATAAAAAAAGGCTTATTATCGTTTATATTGAAGATATGATGAGGTGTAGAATAATTTTTTTCCAAACTTGAACATTTGGATGACGCTGGCTCCTATCCTCTTCCTGCCGCTGAAGCCGAAACGGTTCGACGTAAGGCTAAAGCTTTTCCTCATCCTGCAGACCCTGCAAGACGCCCAGCACCTCCGCCTTGAATGGCTTGGAAATGCGCCCCTTGACGCCAGGAATCGTGTCGGGACCGGTGAGTTCCTCCGTTTCGAAGGCACCGCAGAGGAGGATCCGAGCGTCGCCGTCCACCTTGGCAAGCTGCCCGGCGACTTCGACCCCGTACATCCCCGGCATCGCCACATCCATCAGGATCAGGAACCGACGATGCTCCCGGTAGCGCTCGATGGCCTCCAGCCCGGTAGCCGCCTCGGCGATGACCGCATAGCCGCCCACCACGAGGATGCCCGACAGCAATACCGGCATCCTTTAGGAACTAGCAGTTTCTATACACCATGGAATCTGTAAAAATTCTGATATATTCCTGTTTTTGCATACAATCTTTGCTTACAACCTGTTTTTCTTTAACTTCTCCATGGTACCCGCCACCGAACAGGCCACCTGACGGATTTCCTCCCGCAGGCGGCGCAACAGCTGCCAGGTCAGTTCCGGGTTTACGGGTACGGGCCTGCCGCAATTGGGACAGCACAAGCGGCTTTCATCCCCCAGGTCGCGCAACCGAATCATGACGTTTTCCGAACAGTCCGCACAGGTCAACTGAATCACGAATTTCATCTTCACCTCCCCGCACGCATATTTCTGGCTACGGAGAGCATCCTACAAGCGCTTTCCTACATTTTTCCTACATTGGACAGTTAGGGATGGTAAGGATGAAAAAATTTTGGGGGGAGAGATATGCTCAGGCGGGATGGGTCCAGAAGGCTTCAAGGATCTCCTCGATCTCTTCATCGGAGAAGGTCGCCTCGCTCAAAGCCCTGGCATAGGCTTCCAACAGTTGGCGAGCCTTAACCGGATTGTTCCGCGTCGTATAAATTCCATGAAGAAGGCGGACCAGGTCTTCATTGATGGGATCGAAACGCAGGGCGGCGACGGCAATTTCCTCGGCTTCGGCATGGCGGCCGTCGGCAGTAAGGAGCGGACACCAGGAACGCACGCACTTGAGGTAAAGCAGAGAAAGTTCCTGACGGAAGGATTCGGCACTCTCCGGCAAGGGCAGGCTGGCCA
>DASPGW010000259.1 GCA_035620395.1 Desulfuromonadales bacterium
TAGCCCTGCCTGGAATGGCAGGAGCCAGGATGGAACGTTTCCAGTTATATCCGAAAGGCGCACTGCTGTTGAGGTGGCGTTATGCAGAGAATGAGGACAAGGCACGGGGGGCGGGGTGTGCTGATACGCAGTCGGGCGGACCGGCGGCCCGCCCGACTGCCTAGGGAAATTGCTCAGTTCTGGCTGGCGCGCAACGCCTGATCGAGGTCGGCGATGATATCCGCCACGTCCTCGATCCCGACCGATACACGAATGTAATCGGGGGAGACACCGGCGGCGATCTGCTGCTCGGCGGTCAACTGCTGGTGGGTGGTGGTCGCCGGATGGATCACCAGGGTCTTGGCGTCGCCGATATTGGCGAGGTGGCTGGCGAGCTTGACGCTGTCGATGAATCTGGCGCCGGCCGCCGCCCCCCCCTTGATGCCGAAGCCGAGGATCGCCCCCTGGCCGGCGGGGAGGTACTTCTGCGCCCGTGCATGGTCGGGGTGGCTGGCAAGCCCCGGGTAGTTGACCCAGGAGACGCAGGGGTGAGCCTCGAGGAAACTCGCTACTTTCAAAGCGTTCTCGCAGTGGCGCGGCATGCGCACATGCAGGGTTTCGAGGCCCTGGAGGAAGAGGAAGGCGTTGAACGGCGAGAGGCAGGGGCCCATATCGCGCAGCAGGGTGAGGCGCATCTTCAGGATGTAGGCGAGATTGCCGAGCGCCGCGTGGTAGACCAGCCCGTGGTAGCTCGGGTCGGGGGTGGTGTATTCGGGGAAGCGGCCGCTCGACCAGTCGAAGTTGCCGCTGTCGACCACCGCGCCGCCGATGCTGGTGCCGTGGCCGCCGATGAACTTGGTCAGCGAGTAGCAGACGATGTCGGCACCGTGCTCAATGGGGCGGAAGAGGGCGGGCGTGGTGACGGTGTTATCGACGATGAAAGGGAGGCCGTGATCGTGAGCCACCCTGGCGATCGCCGCGAAGTCGTCGACGTTGTTCTTCGGATTGCCGATCGATTCGGTGAAGACCGCCTTGGTGTTCGCGTCGATGGCGGCGGCAATGTTTTGCGGATCAGCGGTGTTGACGAACTTGACCTTGATCCCCATCCGCGCCAGGGTGTGATGGAAGAGGTTGTAGGTGCCGCCGTAGAGGAAGCTGCTGGAGACGATGTTGTCGCCGGCCTTGGCCAGGTTGAGAATGGCCAGGGTGATGGCCGAAGAGCCGGAGGCGAGCGCCAGGGCGCCGACGCCGCCGTCCATTGCCGCCAGGCGCTTCTCCAGCACGTCGGTGGTGGGGTTCATCAGGCGGGTGTAGATGTTCCCCATCTCCTTGAGGGCGAAGAGATTGGCGGCGTGCTCCGAGGAGTTGAAGACGTAGGAGCTGGTCTGGTAGATCGGGACGGCACGCGAGTTGGTGGTCGGGTCGGGAACCTGGCCGGCATGCAGAGCCTTGGTGCCGAGCCGGTACTGGGTTTCTTCGGACATGGTCAGCCTCCTTGGGGGGTGAAATGCGCTGGGTGAATCGCGAATTGATAGTTCAATGCTCGGGAACCTTGAGGAATTATCGGTACCAGTTTGGAGCGCACTAGTCAAGAATTAATATCGGCCGATGGCGTTGCAATGCGGCTCTAAATATAGCAGAGAATCCGGGGTTGGCAGCATGTAATGCCTGAGTGCGGATCAGGAACGGAATCGCACCCCATGGCGCCGCAGCCGAGCAAAGCCGGAGTCGCGAGAAATAATGTGTATAATTGGCTCAACGGCACGCATCTGAGAGGAGACGGTGTGAAAGACAGCCGTAAAAAGACCCCCGCCCCCGGGGAGGACATTCTCCTGCTGGTCGCTGCCCTGCCAGCCGAGCTGCAGGCAGTTCTCCTCAAGATGGAGCTGGACAAGCTTCTCGAGGTGGTGATGGACCTGGGAAGGATCCCCGAGGCCCGCTTCCCCGAGAGGGTCGCGCCGCTTTCCGACAATCTGGTCACCCCGGAAGACTTGGCCCATGTAACCGCCTTGCTGGGGGAATTCGGTGACGACAACCGTGCCGGCATCGAGCGGACGCTCCACCGCATCTCGGCCATCCGCAACCGAAAAGGGCAGATCATCGGCCTCACCCTCCGCGTCGGGAGGGCGGTGTTGGGCGGGATCGAGCTGTTGCGCGACCTGATCGAAACCGGCCAAAGCCTCCTCATCCTGGGGCGGCCGGGGGTGGGAAAAACGACCAAGCTGCGGGAGATGGCGAGAGTGCTCGCCGACGATCTGCACAAGCGGGTGATCGTCATCGATACCTCCAACGAAATCGCCGGAGACGGCGACATTCCCCACCAGGGAATCGGCAGTGCCCGGCGGATGCAGGTGCCTCGCGTCGAGCGCCAGCACGCCGTCATGATCGAGGCGGTCGAGAACCACATGCCGGAGGTGATCATCGTCGACGAGATCGGCACCGAGGCCGAGGCGGCAGCGGCTCGCACCATCGCCGAGCGCGGGGTCCAACTCATCGGCACGGCCCATGGCAACACCCTGGAGAATCTGGTCAAGAACCCCACCCTCTCCGACCTGGTGGGAGGCGTCCAGGTGGTGACGCTGAGCGACGAAGAGGCCCGCCGGCGACGCACAGCGAAAACCGTCAGCGAGCGCCGGGCGCCTCCCACCTTCGACATCGTGGTGGAGATGGTGGACCGGGACGAGGTGATTGTCCACCCCGACACCGCTGCCGCGGTCGATGCTCTCCTGCGCGGCTTCCCTCTCCGCGGCGAGCGGCGCGAGCAGGCCGCCAACGGCCAGATCCACGTGCTGGTGCAGGAAGGAGAGCCGCCAGTCCACCCGAACCTGGCGGCGGAAGAGCCTGCCCGCCGCGGTCCGGCCCGCATCTATCCCTACGCCGTTTCCCGCGACCTCCTCGAGCGGGTGATCCGCAGCCTGGGCCTCAACGCCCGCACGGTTGGCGGGCCGGAACAGGCGGACCTGATTCTGGCGCTGCGCTCCCGGGACGGCGACCTGCGCCTCAAGCGGATCATGGAGAAGGGCGGCGCCTCGCTTCACTTCATCAAGCGGAACACCGCCAACGAGATGCGGCGACTGCTGGAACGGACCTTCCATATCCTGGAAGGGGTCGAGGGTGAGGAAATACATGAGATGGTAGACGAAACGGAAGCGGCCATCCGGCGGGTCCTCGCTGAAGGGGTGGAGGCGCCTCTGGCCCCGCGGCGTCCGGCTCTGCGCCGGATGCAGCATCGGATCATCGCCGGCCGGGGTCTGGTGGCGGAGAGCACGGGTAAGGAACCGCAGCGCCACCTGGTCATCCGTCCAGGCGAGGGGGAATGAGATAGGGTGGGGGGAGGCTGACATTCATGAAGCATCCACCGTAATAGCGGTTGACGCCTGCTTTCCAGACCTATAAATTGCTTCCAGTAAAAAATCGAATCCTCGGAGGAGGCTGTCATGAAGCGAGTTGTCCTGTTCGTCATCACCAACCTGGCGATTGTCCTCGTGCTCGGCATCGTGCTGAGCCTCTTGGGAGTCGATCGCATTCTCGATGCGCAGGGGGTCGGCCTCGACCTCTATAGCCTGCTGGTCTTCGCCGCCGTCTTCGGTTTCGGCGGTTCGTTGATCTCGCTGGCCATCTCCAAATGGACGGCCAAACGGCTGACCGGCGCCCAGGTTATCGAGAGCCCCCGCAACGCCACCGAAGCATGGCTGGTCAACACCGTCAGGCGGCAGGCCGAGCGGGCCGGCATCGGCATGCCCGAGGTGGCGATCTACAATTCTCCCGATGTCAACGCCTTTGCCACCGGCATGCGAAGAAACAGCGCTCTGGTCGCGGTCAGCACCGGACTGCTGCAGTCGATGACGGAGGAGGAGGCGGAGGCTGTTCTCGGCCACGAAGTCAGTCACGTGGCCAACGGCGACATGATCACCCTTGCCCTCATCCAGGGGGTCGTGAATACCTTCGTCATTGTCCTGTCGCGGGTAGTGGGGCATCTGGTCGACCGGGCCGTATTCAAGACCGAGCGCGGCCACGGCCCGGCCTTTTATATCACTTCGATCGTCGCTCAGTTGGTCTTCGGCATCCTCGCCAGCATGATCGTGATGTGGTTCAGTCGGCAACGGGAGTTCCGCGCTGATGCCGGCAGCGCCGGTCTGGCGGGCCGTGAAAAGATGATTGCCGCCCTGCAGCGTTTGCAGAAGACGACCACCCATCCTCTCCCCGACCAGATGGCAGCCTTCGGAATTTCCGGTAGCAGGGGAAGCGGTCTGCGGCGGCTGTTCATGACCCATCCGCCGCTGGAGGAGCGCATCGAGGCGCTGCGGGCGGGACGCTGAAGTGTATAGACTTGCGGCCTCTCGCCGTTTCTTCTGATTTCCCTCCATGGCCATGGACCTCCTGTTCCTCGAGGCCGTTGTCCGCGAACTGAAGCAGACGGTTCGCGGCGCGGCCGTCAGCAAGATCCACCAGACCGGCCCGCACGACCTTGTCCTGCGGCTCTGGACCGGACGGGAAAACCTGCGCCTGCTCATCTCTACTGCACCCCGGGCCAACCGACTCCATCTGACTGAAGCAAAAATGCCCAATCCTGCGACTCCGCCGCGTTTCTGTCAGCTGCTGCGGTCGCGTCTGAATCGACTGCTGGAGATCGAGCGTCTCCCCGGTGAGCGGGTCGTCAGACTGCTCTTTGCCGGTAAGGCCGGCGAGCGCTGGTCTCTGGTTGCCGAGCTGCTCGGCCTGCACGCCAACCTCATCCTGCTCGATAGCGAAGAGCGGATCGTCGATGCCCTGCAGCGCAGCGAAGGGAAGACGCGGACGATCCTGCCCGGCTTGCCGTACCGGCCGCCCGATCGCCCCTCCCGCATCGATCTGGGGGTGGACCTGCCGGCGATTCCCGCCGGCGTTCCATTGCGCTCCTGGCTCCTCGAGACCGTGAGCCCCATGACCCCGTTGCTGGCCGAAGATTTGGCGGCCGGGGTCGAGGCTGGCCTGCTCCCGCAGGAGCTTCTGGCCCGTTTCCGCGAGCGCTGGCTTGCCAGGGAGTTCAGGCCAATTCTCGGAAAATGGGGGCAACAGCTTGTCCTTTCGGCCTTTCCTCCAGAGCATATCAGCCTTGAGAACGGCCGCGCCTTCTTCAGCCCCTCCCAGGCGGCCGACGCCTTCTACGCTGACGATGCTGGCGATGGACTCTTTATAGGCGGCAGGTCGGAGCTGGAGCGGGTCGTGCGCAAGGGTATCGCCCGCCTCCGGAAGCGCTTGGAGAACATCGAGGCCGAGAAGGAGAAGGCCTGCACCTTCGAGCGGCAGCGCGAACTGGGCGATCTTCTGCTCGCCAACCTGCACCGGTTGCGGCGGGGGCTCGCCGAGGTCGTCCTCGACGACTGGTACGCCGATCCGCCAGCGTCGGTGAAGATGGTCCTCGATCCGGCCCTCTCGCCCCGGGAGAATGCGGAACTCTACTTCCGCCGCCACCGCAAGGGGAAGCGCGGGTTGGAACACACCGAACGCCGCTGCGCTGAGACTCTCGCCGAGATCGAATGGCTGGAAGGGGTGGCCCTTGCCCTGGACGAGGCCGCGGGAGTTGCGGAACTTGAGGACGTCCGCCAGGAACTGGCCGCGGCCGGGATGCTCCAGGTGCGCCCCGAGTCAGGCCGCCGGAGCCGGTCGTCTGAGACGCAGGAGCAGTTGCGCAGCGCCGTTACTCCCGGCGGCTACAAACTCTTCTGGGGAAAGAACAACCGCAGCAACGACCACGTCAGCCGGCAGTTGACCGACCCCGACGACCTCTGGTTCCACGCCCACAATATGCCGGGCTGCCATCTGGTGCTAAAAAGAGGGGAGAGGGGAGGGACTGTCCCCGAAGTCGACCTGCTGCATGCCGCCGCGATCGCCGCTGCGCATTCACGGGGGAAGGACGCCGGCAAGGTCGAGGTGATGGTCACCGAAGGAAAATGGGTGAAGAAGCCGAAGGGAGCGCGGCCGGGGCTGGTCACCGTCGAGCGCTACCGGACGGTCGTGGTGCGACCAATGCGGCCGGAGGGGTAGAGGCAGACCCCTGTGGGTCCGTCCTGGGCAGACCCGCAGGTCTGCCCAGGTATTCTGAAACCCTATTCTTTCAAATGCCGCAGCAAGAACCAGAGGTTGGCCGGCCGCTCGGCGACCCGGCGCATGAGGTAACCGAACCAGTCTTCTCCGTAGGGAAGATAAATCCGCACCCGATAACCTTCCCGCAGGAGCCTTTCCTGCAGATCCCGACGGATGCCGTAAAGCATCTGGAATTCATACTCGTTCTGTTCAAGGCCGAAGATGAAGGCGATGTCGATGGCGAAATCGATCAATCTTTCGTCATGGGTGGCGAAGGCCGGGCGGGTGCCGGAGCGCATCAGCGCCTCGGTCAGGCGCATGAAGTAGAGCGTCACCTCCTCGCTTTCCTGCCAGGCCACCTCCTCCGGCTCCAGATAGGCGCCCTTGACCAGGCGGACCGGGACGTTCTCCCGGTTCAGGACGTCGATGTCCTCGCTGCTGCGCCGCAGATACGACTGAATGACTGCGCCGACGTTGCCTGTCTGCCGGTTTATGTCGCAAACGATTTCAATGGTTTTCTCCGTCAGGTCCGCCCCCTCCATGTCGACCCTGACGAAACGCTTTACCGTTGCCGCCCGTTCGGCCACCCGCAGCAGGTTGCGCCGTGCGAACTCCGCATCGATGCGGATGCCCAGGTGGGAGAGCTTGACCGAGACGCCCGTCTCGAGACCCGCAGCCGCCGCTTCTTCGACGGCTCCGGCGTACTCTTCAGCGGCGGCCTCGGCCTGTCCGGGGTCACTTACCTCTTCGCCAAGGTAGTCGAGGGTGACCTTGAAGCCTTGACGGTTGAGTTCCCGGGTGACGGCGAGGGCTTCGGCGCGCGTCTCTCCGGCCACGAACCGGCGGCTCGCCTGGCGCGCCAGCGGATTGTGGCTGAGGAACTCTTCGAGCTCCCTGCGTCTGGAGAGAAAAAGGAGGGTCTGCCGCAGCAGCGTCAAAGGCGTATCTCCCGGTAATCGCTTCCCGTTTGCCGGATGAAATTGGTTAAAGAGGCTCTCTTCAAAGGTTAACAATGCCCCCTGACAAGTCAACGCAGCCCCGTCGGAGGAAAAGTCGGACCCGCGTTTTTTTTATTGCATTGCCCGGAACGTTTTGCTATAAATTGCCTCGCTTCACGCCCAAGTGGTGGAATTGGTAGACACGCTAGGTTCAGGGTCTAGTGGTCGTAGGGCCGTGGGAGTTCGAGTCTCCCCTTGGGCACCATTATTAAAAGTCCTGCAATAACAGCAGGTTATGAATCCAACTCAACTTGTGTGATACCAGCTGTGATACCGCTGGTTAACCTTGAGGAGTTGGATTTATGCTTTCCTACCTCTGGAAACGTAACAGGACCTACTGCAGCATCAAAATTCCTGTCGAATTATCCTCTCTTTTTCCTGTCCAATTAATCCGTATTTCCCTCAAAGCAAATGACACCGATGCTGCCAAGGTATCGGCAGCAAACGTCCACAGGCAAGTGCTAAACTACTTTGCCTTGCTTGGGTCTGGTGCAGTCGACGCTGATCTTGCAAGTGGACTGGTTGAAGCGATAATGTCAGGAACGAAGCGGTTTAAGGTGGTGAAGGTGGAAGAGGGAACCAACACAGGACCAGCTTTTTCCCAGATGATTCAGGAATATATCGCTGACAGATCCCCTCGGTGGGCGGAGAAGACCAAACTGGAGTTCAGGTGCCCTTCCGCTTCCTGTCCTGGCCGGTTCGTTGACTGGGTCTTTTTTATGACCATAGTCAATGGTCTGGCAACAAAAGACATTATTAACTGCGTCATGGTGCCGTAGGTGAAAGTATTCTGGACTCTGCGAGGGGATTGGTTAACCCCTTCGGAAAAAAGGCGTTACGGGATGGGTAAAATGTTAATCATCTCAAAAAAATCTAGTTGATTTTCAACATGTTTCAATGATACTAGTTCACTATATATCCACCATGGAGGGTTCGCGTGCAATTACTAGACAAGTTAAATAAAATTTTTTGTGAAGTGTTTGATGATGACGATATTAATATTGCTCCAGAGATGACAGCAAATGATATAGATGGGTGGGATTCCCTTTCGCATGTCAACCTAATCGTTGCCATTGAGATAAAATTCAACATCCGTTTCTCACAAAAAGAGTTATTGACCTTCAAAAATGTTGGCGATTTGCTAAGAAGCATCCAAAACAAGACAGCCATTTAGTGTAAAACAATGCCATTTCACTCCTTTCAGTACTTCTTATTCCTGCCAGTCATTTATCTGCTTTTTTATTTTGTTGATGATCGAGCACGCTGGGTTGTTTTGCTAGCGGCAAGCTTGGTGTTTTACGCTTCCTTGAAGGTGCCATACTTGTTGGTTGTGCTGGTACTCGTGGCAATGACAACCTATTCTTTCGGAATCTGGCTAGATCAAACAGGCAACCCAAAGATAAAACGCGCTTTGTTGTGGGGTGGGATTGCGATCAACGTTCTGATTCTGGTCGCAATGAAGTACCTGCCGTTTCTGTCGGAAAACTTGCAGTCACTTGCAACCTTTCTTTCAATAGATGTCCAGAGTCAACCGGTCAACGTATTCGTTGCTATTGGGGTGTCCTATTATGTCTTCCAAGCCATATCCTACCTCTTCGACATCTATCTTGAGCTTGAAAAACCAGAACGGCATTTTGGTTATTTCGCTTTGTACCTGGCGTTCTTCCCAAAATTGTTACAGGGACCAATAGAACGAGCGGGGGATCTGATCCCGCAGCTTAAAATAAAATACGAATTCAATTACGACAACATGCGTTTTGGCATGCTGCTGTTCACATGGGGCCTATTTAAGAAGGTCGTTATAGCAGATCGAATTGGCCTCTATGTTGATGTTGTTTATAACGATGTCTATTCCTTTACCGGCCTACCGCTCCTTCTAGCAACCTATGCTTATGCTTTTCAGATTTACATGGACTTTTCTGGTTATACCGACATGGCTCTAGGCACCGCTCTCATGTTTAACATCAACCTGACCCAGAATTTCAATAGCCCTTATCTTGCCACATCGGTAGCTGATTTTTGGAGGAGGTGGCACATCACATTTTCTCGCTGGATCCTTGACTACATCTTTAAACCCCTACAAATGCAGTGGCGGAATTGGAGAAACTGGGGCACTGCAAGTGCACTGGTTATTGCATTCTTGATATCAGGCATTTGGCATGGAGCAAGTTGGGGATTTGTGATCTGGGGTGGGTTGCATGGTCTGTATCTGGCTTGCTCGGTATTTTATAAGCCATATCAGAAAAAACTACATAAATTTTTTGGATTAGAAAAAACGAAGAGCTTAAAAATTTGGCAGATCTTTGTAACTTTCAATTTAGTTAGTTTCTCCTGGGTGTTTTTTAGAGCGAACAGCCTTACCGATGCTATGTACATATTGTCAAACATGATTAATATTTTTCACGAGTTCAAAGGAATAAGATTGTTATTGAGTTCGCAGGGGGAATTTCAATTAGATGTTTTAATCATCTCCATACTGTTGTTTTTTGCAATTAGTACCTCATTGAAAATTAAAAATATTTCCTCGATTTTTATTAAGCATAGTTTGGTTAGGTGGTTATGCTATTACTCTCTTGTTATCTATTTGATATTCTTTCGTGTCGTTAAACAACCTCAGTTTTTATATTTTGCATTCTAATATGAATAAAATTATAAGAAAATTGTTCTATTTATTGTTTCCTATTTTTGTAATATTTGTTGCAATTGTTTATTGCGTAGATAATAGTTCGTATAATGTATATAATGACGACCTAGAAAAAAAGATTACCGAATTTACAAAACCAAAATATGATTATACATTGGTTATTGCTGGTGATTCCAGGGCCGAAAGACAATTGGTGCCAGACATAATTCTTAGTAAATATAATATTAAATCGATAAATATTGCCACCTCAGCCTGCTCAGTTTCAAATATGTATAATGCACTTAAAAAATATGATCTACTCGATAAACAAATAACCGTCGTGGTCAGCGTAGGTTTTTTTCAGATAAATGATGGTGCAATTGATACTGGCTATATTTCAATGGCTGAAATAATTAGCATGTCTTTAAAAGATAAATTTATTTTATTTGCCAACGATATAGGTGGTTTGTATAGGAATTATTTAAATGCATTGCAGGAAAATATTGTTAACTTTTTTATAAAAGCGCCTTTTAGATTAAAGGAAAATGACGAGCGCTTGGAACATCATGGATTTAAACCTATTGATGGTTCAATTAATCTGCCACTCGACTTTTCTACTGATTCTGAAAATACAAAACACAGTTGGTACAAAAATATAAATGTTTATGGTGTGCGCTGGAAAAATATGCAGTCAACTTTGAATAAAATGTCTAAATCGAACTGTAAATTTATTTTATTTCAGGCACCTGTAAGCGACGCATTCAAAAAGCATGTGAATGGAACAAATATAGACAGATACGAGAAAGAATTTTCAAACATGCTCCAACAAGAGGCAGATAAATATAATAATATCGAATTTTACGATTTTTATTCGAGGTCACTATCAAACCTTACGAATGATGATTATTATGACCCACAACATCTCAACAGGTTTGGTGCCGAAAAATTTACTATACTTTTAATGGATGAGATTAAAAATAAACTACATAATACATCAAAATAATTGCTGCTTTATATATTTCTGTAGCCGGCTTCCCTTGATTTTTTAAACATTTATAATTGATGAGACGAGTTGGAGTGGTGGTTGATTTAAGCCGATTGTGTGGTGGTTTCCTGAATTTTTTAGGAAGTAGACACGCTAGGTTCAGGGTTTAGTGGCCGTAGGGCCATGGGAGTTTGAGTCTCCCATTGGGCACCAGAGAAAAAAATGGTTGTAACCTTCAATAGTTATGGTTTTTTCTTTTGTGATTGCGTCCAGGTTGCAGTTGGTTGCGTTTATATATCTCGGCCGAGACCGCTGGCAATCCAGATCAATTTCTGAAGCATCCTGCGTGCGCCAACTTCCGTCTTGCCTTCCCGAGCCGACGCGCTATCATGGCCCATCTGGTCGCGGTGGCGGCCTGCCGCTCGCGGCCTTTTAGAGCCTACGGCGCGGCCATCTCCTTGGTATTTGTCTGAATTTTCATGAACGGTCCCGTGATGCGCAATGGTTTGGCTGCTGTCGCCTTAGTGTTCGTCCTGTCACCCTGGAATGTCGCCGCTCTTGCGGCCGAAACTGCACCTGACGGCCAGGTCTCGCGGGCTGCCGACGCCAAGGCGGCTGCCGCGGCGGCGCAGGCCGAACTGGTCGGGATGGACGCCGACGGCAACGGTGTGCGCGACGATCTCGATGCGCAGATCGAGGCACGTGCGGACAGCTCGGAGCAGAAGTCGGCACTGCGCCAGTTGGCCGCTGCACTTGGGCAGACGCTCACCGTCTCTCTTTCTGAGCCGGCGCAGATCGAGACGGTGGCGCAGGGGACCCTGCGCGCCTACGTCTGCGTTTTTTCGCGCTTCCAGGCTGAGCCTGCGCGGGCAGCGGTCGCCGAGGTGCGCCGGCTCGTCTTCGACACTGCGCCGCGCGCGCTCGCGGACGCCGCCTACCGGCGGGTGCGCGGCCCCGCGCTCGCGAGCATCCCCTACGGGGAGGCCTGCATCGGGGCACAGCCGCCTGGCACTGCTTCAGCTTTCTCGCCAGCGGCCCCGAAGGCTGAATCGAGTACCTCAGCCCGGCCGTGAACGGGCCGGCCGTTCCGCACGGCCTGCTCCAGATGGCCGCGGCCCAGCTCCAGCCACCAGCGATCCCGCTTTTGTCCCCGTCTCGCGCGGCAAAACGTTTGGTTAACGTGTTGCCGAAGAGGTGCCTTTCTCTTCCGGCGGCCAGTATTATTCCAACAGGCTACCGTACAGAAAATCACGACTGGCCGGATCGTTTTACCGTCTGATATTGTCGTGACTTGTACAACATCTTCAGGGGCCATTCTGATCGGCAGATCGGATGGCCTTATTCTTGTGAAGAAGTGGTTCTTACTACGGGGCGCTTTTGGGGAGAGCTAAAGCCGGGAGGGGGAGGAGAGAATAGCATGGCCCTTGAAACACGTTCCAGATCAAGTTAAGGTTGCATTGAACCTGTGTGTACGCACAGGCCCTGCTGAAGCGGCCCCTGGGGATTGGCTCCAGGGGTCGCTCTTTAGGTCCTGATCAGGGCATATGTGAAACTCCCCAAACCGGTGGTTGGCTGAGGCCATTTTTCAGTCAGGCGAAATTGTTGGACATTCGCGGCCGAATCGTTGCGACACCTTTGGAGGCTAATGAAGACTATCAATGTGCCCCCCCAGGATATGTCGCGATTGATGTTGTTGCCGTACGCCAATTACATTCATTTCGGCCACAAGACAGGGAGTTCCACCACGAAAGACAACATGATGAAATTACTTGGCAGCATCATCCTGACAGGGGTATTGATCTGCGGGCTTCAGACGGGCAATGCCCGTGCTGCCGTGCCGCTCAGTGCCCAGGAGGCGTACGAGATCGCTCTGGACGCCTATGTCTACTTCTATCCATTGGTGACGATGGACGTTACGCGCCGGCAGATGACCAACCTGGAAGAGGGGAAGAAGCCTGGCTACGGACCGATGAATACCTTCACCCACACCCGGACCTACCCGCCTGCGGACTTGAAGGTGGTGGTGCGGCCAAACTTCGATACCCTCTACTCGATTGCCTGGCTCGATCTGACCAGAGAACCGGTGGTCGTCTCGGTGCCGGATACCGGCGGGCGCTACTACCTCATGCCGATACTGGACATGTGGACCGACGTGTTCGCCGTTCCGGGCAAGCGAACCACCGGCACTGGGGCGGGGAGTTTCGCCATAGTGCCGGCAGGCTGGAAGGGGGAACTGCCGCAGGGGGTTGAGCGCATCGACGCGCCCACGCCCTACGTCTGGATCATTGGCCGCACCCAGACCAACGGGCCGGACGATTATGCCGCCGTGCACAAGGTACAGGACGGGTATGCGATCACTCCACTATCCCAACTGGGCAAGACGCCGCAGCCGATGGCATTCAAGGCCGATCCCACTGTCGACATGAAGACCCCGCCGCTGGAAATCGTCAATTCGATGCGCACCGCGGATTTCTTCAAATACGCCGCCGAGCTGATGAAGCTGCACCCGCCGCATCTGGTCGACTGGTCGCTGGTCGCACGGATGAGGCGTCTCGGAATCGAGCCGGGCAAGAGCTTCGACTTCGATAACGCCGATCCGGTGGTCAAAAAGGCCATCGAGGCTGCGCCGAAGGCGGCGCAAGAGCTTATGGCGTGGAAGCTCCCGAGCCTGGCCCGGGTCGAGAACTACTGGTCGATGAACACCGACACGATGGGCGTCTACGGCAACTACTACCTCAAGCGCTCCATCATCACGCAGCAAGGCCTCGGTGCGAACGTGCCGGAGGACGCCATCTATCCCTTGAATATCGGCGACAAGGACGGCAAGCCGCTGGACGGGACCAGCAACTACACGATCCACTTCGACAAAGACGATATCCCGCC
>DASPGW010000260.1 GCA_035620395.1 Desulfuromonadales bacterium
CCGCTGGTTGCCGACAGCTCCGTCGTGCGAACCCTCTCCGAGATCGGCGTGATCCTGCTGATGTTCTCTCTCGGTCTCGAGTTCAGTCTGCGAAAGCTGGTCCAGGTCGGCCCCACGGCAGCCCTGACGGCGGTGGTCGAGACCAGCCTGATGATGTGGCTCGGTTTCACCGTCGCCCAGCTGTTCGGATGGTCCATCATGGAGAGCCTGTTCACGGGGGCGGTCATCGCCATCTCCAGTACGACCATCGTGGCCAAGGCTTTTCAGGAGCAGCGGGTCACCGGGAAATTGCGGGAAATCGTGGTCGGGGTGCTGATCGTCGAGGACCTGATCGCCATCCTGCTCATGGCTTCACTCACCGCCATCGCCACCGGCAGCGGCCTCGCCGCCGGCCCTCTGGCCATGACTGTCGGCCGCCTCGTTGCCTTCCTGGTCGGGCTGGTCGCCATCGGCCTCTTTCTCGTTCCTCGGGCGGTGCGACTGGTCAATCGCCTGAACCGGCCGGAGACGACCGTCGTGGCCAGCGTCGGGCTCTGTTTCGCCCTGGCGCTGCTCGCCCAGAAGTTCGGCTACTCGGTTGCCCTCGGGGCGTTCATCGCCGGTTCCCTGGTCGCCGAGTCGGGGGAAGAGAAGCAGATTGAGCATCTGGTCGAACCGGTGCGCGACATCTTCGCGGCGGTCTTCTTCGTTTCGGTGGGGATGCTGATCGACCCGGCACTCATCGTCCGCTACTGGCCGGCGATTCTCGTCCTGACGGCCGTGGTCATGTTCGGCAAGATCATCGGCGTGTCTCTCGGTTCCTTCCTGACCGGCAGCCGGCTGCGTACCTCGATCCAGTCCGGCATGAGCCTGGCCCAGATCGGCGAGTTCTCTTTCATCATCGCCGGCCTCGGACTCACTCTCGGCGCGACGGGCGACTTCCTCTACCCGGTGGCGATCGTCGTCTCCGCCATCACCACCCTGACCACCCCCTGGCTCATCCGCGCCTCGGGGCCGACTGCCAGTTGGGTCGACCGCAAGCTCCCCCGCCCGCTGCAGACCTTCACCGTTCTCTATGGCAGCTGGGTCGAGGGGCTGCGCAACGCGCCCCGGGCGGCGAGCACGACGGCCTACATCCGCAGTCTTCTGCGCCGGCTTCTGCTCGATGCGGCGCTTTTCGCAGGGATCATCGTCGGGATAACCTCTTCCCGGGGCAAACTCATCGCCTTTGCCCGGGATAACGCGGGAATTCGGGAGTCTCTGGCCTTTCCTCTGCTCCTCGGTATGGCTGTCATCCTGGCGGGCCCGTTCTTCCTCGGGGTGATCCGGGTCGGGCGCAAGCTCGGCCTGACCCTCGCCGAGGTCGTCCTCCCCGCCGGCGGCGAGAACCGGGTCGATTTCGCCGCTGCCCCCCGCCGGCTTTTTACGGTTACCCTGGAGCTGGTCATCGTCATCATGGTCGGGGCGCCTCTGCTGGTCCTGACTCGCCCCTTCCTCCCCGGAGCGCAGGGTGGAGTGCTGATCCTCCTATTCATCGGTGTGCTCGGGGTGGCTTTCTGGCGCAGCGCAACCAACCTTCAGGGGCATGTCCGGGCCGGTGCGGAGGTGATCGTCGACGTTCTGGCCAGTCAGTCCCAGGGGCGTGGAAGAGAGGCCCGGGAGGACAATCTTAAACAGGTCGAACAGCTCCTGCCCGGCCTCGGCGCCCTCACCGCGGTGCGGCTCGAGACGTCGTCCCCGGCGGTCGGCAAGACCCTGGCCGAGCTGAACCTGCGGGCGCTGACCGGCGCTTCGGTTCTGGCCATCACGCGGGAAGGAGGGAATGTGGTTGCGCCGGCGGCTGGCGAAACTCTACGGGCGGGGGATGCCCTCGCCCTGACCGGTACGCAGGAGGCGATCGCGGCGGCCAGGACGGTGCTGGGGCAGGAGAGCGCGGAACAGAATCGCCAATAAAAGGGTCTTCGGAACCTGCCGTTGAAAATAGTCCGTTGCCGCCTTGTAGATCCTTCCACATCGCAAATCAGGGTTTAATCTCGGATTACAGGCTCCCCGTCTCAGGACAACCATAACGCGCTGGTAAAAATGGCGGAGTCGCCGGGCTCGCCACCTCTCGCTTGCAGCCACCCTCCAAACCGATAAACTGGTAGCAACAGCAGCCCCGCGAGGCCCTGCAGCACATCCGCTTGCATAACCGGAGGAACACCCATGAAGGTTCTGATTGCCGAAGACGACCCGACTTTTCGTCACCTGCTGGAAGAGATACTGGCCAACTGGGGGTACGAGGTGATCGTCGCCCGGGACGGCAACGAAGCCTGGCAGGCGCTGCAGGGCGACGAAGCGCCGCGGCTGGCCATTCTCGACTGGCGGATGCCGGGGCTGGAGGGGGTGGAGGTCTGCCGCCGCCTCCGGCAAGAGGCGCCGGAGCCCTATACCTATATACTCCTTCTCACTTCGCAGGGCCGGGAGGAAGATCTTGTCGCCGGCATGGAGGCCGGCGCCGACGATTACCTCATCAAGCCGCCCAGGGCCAGCGAGCTGAAGGTCCGCCTCAACGCCGGCCGGCGCATCGTCGAGCTGCAGAACGACCTGATCGCGGCCCGCGAAGCCCTGGCCGCCCGCGCCGCCGACCTGGAAGACGTCAACAGGGACCTGGAGGCGTTCAGTTATGCGGTCTCCGGCGACCTGCTCAAATCCCTGCTGGCCATCGGCACCCATGCCAATTCCATCAAGGAGCTGGCCTGCTGCAAGAAGGACGAACAGTGCAGCGCTCATACGAGACGCATCTACGAGAAGACCAGGTCCCTGGGAGAACTCATAGGCATCATGCGTGATTTCTTCAGGCCGACGCGGATCAAGCTCCAGCGGGAACCGCTCGACCTGACCGCCATGGTCCGCGGGACGACGGAGAAGCTCCGGGCGACGAAACCCGAACGGCGGGTCACCTTCCAGGTGGCCGAAGGGGTTGCGGCGAACGGGGACCGGGATCTGCTGCAGACGACCCTGGAGAACCTGCTCACGAATGCCTGGCAGCATACGGGCAGGTGCGAGGAAGCGGTCATCGAATTCGGGGCGACCGATGTCGAGGGAGAGTCGGCCTATTACGTGCGAGACAACGGGGAAGGGTTTGACATGACGCGTGCCGACAAGCTTTTTGCCCCTTTCCATCGCCTTCCCGGTACGGAGAAATTTTCAGGGCCCGGCATCGGCCTGGCCACGGTAGAGCGGATCATCCGCCGCCACGGCGGCCGGGTATGGGCCGAAGGGAAGCCGGGCAAGGGAGCGACATTCTACTTCACGTTGGGGTAGAATGAATCAAGACCGCTGAGGGTTCGAAGCCTCGGACGGCTGTCGCAATCAACGGCAACAGGTGAGGGGGAACACCCATGTCCGCATCCCACAACGGCCGGAAAAAGGCCCGCCTGGAAGAGGACCTGCGAATCCAGCGGCAACTCGCTTTTGCCGCCGGCCTATTCCAGGAAGATCTCACGGTGCACACCCTGCTGGAGGCGCTCGCCGAAGGGGTCGTTGTCATCGACAGCTCCGGGATCATTCTGCAGATCAATACCGCTGCCGAGAGAATGTTCGGCTATCCCAAGACCGAGTTGATCGGCAAGCCCCATGCCCTGCTCATCCCCGAGCGTTTCCGAGAGATTCACGAGGGGCATCAGGCCCGTTACTTTGAGGATCCCAAGATCAGGCGGATGGGGGAGCTCCTTGACCTGTACGGCCGCCGCAAGGACGGCGGCGAGTTCCCCGTGGAGATCAGCCTGAGTTACATCGAAACCGCCAGCGGCGTCTTCGTTCTGGCCCTCGTCAGCGACATCACCCTGCGCAAGGAGTACGAGTCGCGCCTCCAGGAGAAGGAGGAGCTGTTTCGCATTCAGGTGGAGTGCGTGAAGGACTACGCGGTTTTCATGCTGGATGCCCGGGGCAATGTCCTGAACTGGAATGCGGGGGCCGAGCGCCTGAAAGGGTATCGGGACGAGGAGATCATCGGCCGACATTTCTCCTGTTTTTTTTCCGAAGAGGACCGGCAGGCTGGCAAGCCCGCAGAACTTCTGAAAAGCGCCACGGAGGAGGGGCGCATCGAAGACCAGGGATGGCGGCTCCGCAAGGACGGGAGCCGGTTCTGGGCCGACGTGATCATGACTGTGCTGCGCGATGAAAAGGGGAACCTGCGGGGTTATTCAAAGGTTACGCACGACATCACGGAACACAAACAGGCGGAGGAAGCGCTACGGGAAGCGGAGCGGAAACTGCGTATGATCTTCGAGCACAGCACGAACCTCTTCTACATGCACACCGCCGACCATGTCCTCACTTACATGAGCCCGCAATCGCGACAGTTTTTCGACTGCGAGCCCGAGGCGGCGCTGGTGCGGTGGACGGATTTCATCACCGACGATCCCATCAACAAGGCCGCGATTGAGGCCACCCAGCGGGCAATCGATACCGGCCAGCGGCAGCCGACATATCAGGTCGAATGTGTCGGGAGAAAGGGGCGGAAGATCTGGGTCGAGGTCAACGAAGCTCCGGTCGTCGAAAACGGGAAAGCCGTGGCTGTCGTTGGCTCGCTTACGGACATCACCGACCGCAAACGGGCCGAAGAGGCCCTGCGGGAGAGCGAGCAGCGCTTTGTAGCCTTTATGCGGCACCTGCCCGCCGCAGCCTGGATGAAGGACCTGCAAGGCCGGTACGTATTCGCCAACGTGGAAGCCGAACGCGTTTTCTCCGTACCGCTGGCGGCTTTGTATGGCAAGAGGGACGAGGAGGTCTTCCCGCCGGAAACTGCCCGACAGTTTCGTGAGAACGATGAGCGGGTTTTGACCAGTGGGGGCAGTCTGCAAACCACGGAATCCCTCCGCCAGGCCGATGGAATCGAGCATCACTCCATCGTCAGCAAGTTCGCCGTGCCCGGTCCTGATGGTCAGCCGGCCTATATTGCCGGAGTGGCTTTCGACATCACCGACCGCAGGCGGGCGGAAGAGGCGCTGCACGAGAGTGAGGAGCGCTATCGTACCCTGTTTGAGTCCATTGACGAAGGCTTCTGCGTCATCGAGATGCTGTTCGACGAAAACGAAAAGCCAGCGGACTTCCGTTTCCTCGAAGTCAATGGCGCCTTCGAGGCGCAGACGGGTATCTCCAATGCCCCCGGGCGGCGCATTCGCGAGATCGCACCGGCCCTCGAGGAACACTGGTTCGAAATCTACGGCCGCGTCGCCATCACCGGCGAGTCGGTGCGTTTTCAGCACCCGGCCGAGGCGCTGGGCCGCTACTTTGACGTTTACGCTTTCCGGGTCAGCGAACCGGAGAAACACCACGTCGCCATTCTCTTCAACGACATCAGCGAACGCATGCAGAGGGAGAGGGAGATCGCGCGGCTGCACACCGACCTGGCCGTGCGGGCCAGGGAGCTGGCCGAAGCAAACAGGGAGTTGGAAGCCTTCAACTACACGGTGGCCCACGACCTGCGCAACCCGTTGACGGCCATCAACGGCACCTGCCAGGCGATCCAGGCGCTGTGCGGCGACATGCTCGATGAACAATGCAAGGGATACCTTCGGATGGCCTACGAGGGGACTCTGCGCATGAACCGGCTCATCGAAGCCCTGCTCCAGTTTGCTCACCTTGCCCGCGTCGAACCGAAACGGGAGAAGGTCGAACTCAGCTCGCTGGCGCTTGAGGTGGCCAGGGAGTTGAAGCTCTCCGAGCCGCAGCGCCGGGTCGCGTTCCGGGTCGCCGACGGGGTCGTGGTCGACGGGGATGCAAACCTGCTGCGGGTGGTCCTGGACAACCTCCTCGGCAATGCCTGGAAGTACACCGCAATGCGGGAGGGGGCGGTCATCGAGTTCGGGGTAATCGAGATCGACGGTGAAACTGCCTGTTTCGTCCGCGACAACGGGGCCGGCTTCGATATGAAGGACGTGGAGAAGCTTTTTATTCCCTTCCAGCGCCTCCCCGGCGCCGAGGAGTTTCGCGGCTTCGGCATCGGCCTGGCCACGGTGGAGCGGATCGTCCGGCGCCACGGCGGCAGGAT
>DASPGW010000261.1 GCA_035620395.1 Desulfuromonadales bacterium
CCGAGAACGGCCGCGGCGAAAAAGGCCGCAAAAAAACTGCTCACCTCGATCCCTTCGAACAGGTAGGCTGCGGCCAGAATCGACAGGGTCAGAATCAGCCAGCGGATGAAAAGCCCTTTCATGTTTATCTTCCTTCGCTAAGTGGACGCCCCGCCGGACTCAGCCCTGACCCAGCGGTCGATGGCATCCGCGATGTCCTCCGGCAGTTCCAGAAACCGCAGGCCCATTCCCGGCTCGTGGGGAGAACCTTTGCTGAAGAGACGTTTCCAGACGACTTGGCAGGAGCACCGCACGCTGCGGCCGATCGGGGCCGGCAGAACCAGTTCGACCTGGAAGTGCTCCCCAGGTTCCCGCGGTTTGACCGTGGCGATGAAGAAGCCGCTGCGGCTGATGTTCTTGGCATAACCGAAAAAGCTCTTCTGGCCGTCGTCAAGCGTCACCCGCAGGACAATCAGCGGCGACCGCAGGGATTTTCTTTGGTGCGCCAAATTATTGTCCGGTTGGCGGTTTTCTTTGTCGCTCATCGGGGCTCCTCAGCGCGAAGCGGGGCGGCATACACCCCGCGGGCCTTTCGGAAAATCGAATGAATACGAACAAGTCAACGTGCTTTATACACTATTACGGGCGAAGAAAAAAGCCATTCCTTCCACGGATGAGGCGCTTCGGAAAATTTCTTCATCCCTGCAGGCCGCGCCACAATTGCAACCGACACTCCGGTCCAATAGGTGGCCCAGGCCAAGGGCTCATCGTTCGCCCGAACCCTGTGGTGCAATCACCGGCTGCCCATCCAGGGCGTGGATAATTTCCAGCAGTTCCTGCAGGGGCTCCCCTGCCCCTTCCAGCCAATGGATACTGATTCCCTGCCGCTCCATGCGTCTGAACCAGGTCTCCTGCCGCTTGGCGAAGTCGTGGATGGCGCTCTCCAGCTTCTGCACCATGGCGCTATGGCCGAGTTCCCCTTTGAGGTGGCGGGCGATGAAGCGGTATTCCAGCCCGTAGAACTCCAGACGCTCCCAGGCAATGCCGCCCGCGTGCAATTGCGCCACTTCCTCGACCAGTCCCTGTTCGAGCCTCTCCTGCAGGCGGGCGGAGATCCGCCGGCGCAGCTCGGCGCGCGCCCAGCGCAGGCCGAAGACAACCGGTCGCAGTTCCGGCCGGGGAGGCAGCTTTTCTTCGGCGACGGCTTCACCCTCGGCAATCTCGATGGCCCGGTTGAGCCGGTGGCGGTCGAGCAGGTCGGTGGTGTTGTGCTGCTTCGGCCGCCGCCGCTGCAGCCGCTCGGACAGTTCCTGCAGGGATAAATTCGCCAGCTCGGCCCGCAGTGCAGGGTTTTCCGGCACCTCCACCAGGCGGTAGCCCTTGAGGACGGCGTCGAGGTAGAGGCCGGTGCCGCCGACCAGGACAGGCAGGCGGCCACGGGCGCCGATTTCCGCAAGGACCTCGAAAAAGCGTTGCTGGAAGGCGAAGACGTTGAACTCGTTCCCCGGCTCGAGAATGTCGATCAAATGATAGGGGACCTCGCCGTATTCGACCAGGTCCTTGCCGGTGCCGAGATCCATGCCGCGGAAGACCTGGCGCGAGTCGGCGGAGATAATCTCGCCACCCAGGCGCCGGGCCGCCGCTACGCCCAGCCGGGTCTTGCCGGAGGCGGTGGGGCCGAGAATGACCAGCAGGTTGCAGGAAGGCGCGAGGCTCAAGGCAAAAGGCTCAAGGCAAAAGGTTCAAGGCGATAGACTCAGGATCTCCTTGCCGGCGAGGTTGACCCGGCAGCGTCGGGCGGCCCCGTCGTGCCGGTTACTGTAGCGGGTTCCACCGGAAAATTCAATCCGGGCGGGCGCTTGGCATATTCTTTCTTCCCTTCGCCGGCCACATCTGCTACATTCGGCACGGTTCGGCCGCCAACTCCGCGGCTGAAAATCCTTTCAGACAGATTCGGCCTCGTTCGCCCATGGAAAAAGCAGAACAAACGATCACCGATTCGACCGAAGCGCCGGTTATCCTTCCCCGCTCCGAACATTCCATCTCCCGCAAGCAGATCGACGAAAATACGCTGAAGGTCCTCTACCGCCTCACCCGCAGCGGGCACAAGGCCTATCTGGTCGGCGGCGGCGTCCGCGACCTGCTGCTCGGGCGCAAGCCGAAGGACTTCGACGTCGGTACCGACGCCACTCCCAACCAGGTCAAGAAGCTCTTCCGCAACTGCTTCCTGATCGGACGGCGCTTCCGCCTCGCCCATGTCCGTTTCGGGGCAGATTCGCTGGTGGAGGTGGCGACCTTCCGTCGCCAGGCCCGTCCCGACGACATGCCGGAAGACCCGTCGGACCACTTCCTGTTCGCCGAAAACATCTTCGGCACGCCGCAGGAAGACGCCTTCCGCCGCGACTTCACCATCAATGCCCTGTTCTACGACATCGAGACCTTTTCGGTGATCGACTACGTCGGCGGCCTGGAAGACCTCGCGTTGCGCCGTCTGCGGGTGATCGGCGATCCCCTGGTGCGCTTTACCGAGGACCCCGTGCGGATGCTGCGGGCCCTGGAGTTTGCCGCCCGGCTCGGCTTCTCCCTCGACGAGGCGGCCCGCGAGGCGATCTACGAGCGCGGACCGCTGATTGCCGAAGCGGCCCCGGCCCGCATTCGCGAAGAGCTGATGGAGCTCTTTCGCCACCGGGTGGCCGCCGGCGTGCTGTGCGAGGCGCAGGCCATGGGGCTGCTGCCGCACCTGCTGGCCGGTTACGAGGGGGACGACGAAACCTTCGCCCTGCTCGCCCGGCTCGATGCGCGCACCGCCGCCGGCACCCCGGTCGAGGAGCATCTGGCCCTGGCTGCCCTCTTCCTCTCCCGTTTCCGCCGCGCCTGCCCCGCCGATGCGGAGCTGAGCGTGACCGACGCGGTGCGCATCGGCAACCTGATCCTCGCCCCCCACTGCAGCTACTTCCATATCGCCCACGGCATCCGTCATCTCGCCCGGGAGCTGCTGGTCGGCTTCTTCCGCCTCAGCCGCGGGCGCGGCCAACGGGGCGAGCGGCGCTTTCTGCAGCACCCCACCACCCCCCAGGCGCTGGAGTTCTTTGAACTCTGGACGGCCGTTTCCGGGGAGGGGTGCACGCTGGCGGCGCTCTGGCGGGAGGCCCTGAGCCGTCCCGAGGCTCCGGCGGCGAAGGGTGAACCCGCCAGCCCCCGCCGCTCCCGGCGCCGCCGCCGGCCCCGTCGTGGCGGGCATCGTCCCGCGGCGGAGTAAAGACCTCAAAACCGGCAACCCCTCTCGATGGCTCCCGACTCGCCAGACCTGCGAAAAATCCCGGGCTCCCGTACCTCAGGAAAATAGCCAGCAAGGCTTTTCGGAAGCCGCGGCAGGCTGTTTACCTTCCAGCGAACCCCCGGTCACGTGGGGTTTTTCCCAATTTTCGGATCAGCACCCGCAACATTTTCAACTCCTCCTTCGTCAGTTTCCGGTCCCGGTAGACACCTCTCCCGAAGATCTCTGCGAACTCCCGGCAGACGGGATCGTCCAGTTGTTTCGCCAGTTCCTGCAGTCCGGTCGCTGCCGGGATGGCCTCCAGATGGTGCTTTTTCCGGACCCCGCGGAGGAACACCTGAAGAATCCGCTCTTCCCGGCTGTATCGGCCGCGCCGGACCAAGGCGACCAGGGCGATGGTCCCGACTATTCCGGCCAGCAGATAGCCGCCCACCGTCGGCAAGGCGAAGGGTACCCTGAACTGCCGCAGCTGCCGGTTGGTTTGCTGCAGCAACTGCAGCTGGCGGGCCAGGTCGTAGGCGACGACGGCCCGGTTCCAGTGGTAATCGACGGTGTCGAGAAGCCGGCGGCCCGCATTCAACCCCTGCGCCCGCGGGGCAAGCAGCGAAGCCGCAGCGTTGCGGGCCAGGCGGCTGGGGTCGAGCCGCAGCCACCGGCCATCGACGAGGGCCTCGACCCAGACGTGGGCGGTATCTTCGGTCACCAGGTAGTAACCGCCCATTTCGTTGTACTCCCCGCCGTAATAGCCACCGACCAGCCGGGACGGCACGCCGGAGAGCCGCAGCAGCAGGGCGAAGGAGGAGGCAAAGAATTCGCAGTAGCCGCGCTTTTTCTCGAACAGGAACTCGTCCACCGGGTCGTCCGAAGCGGGGAGATCGGTCGTAGCGTATTCGAGTTGCTGGTTGGCGAAGAACGCCTCTAGCAGGGTGATGCGGTCACCGGCGCCGGCGCCGCGGGCGGCGATGCCGGCGGCGACCTGGCGCACGCGCTCGGAGAGGCGAGGCGGGACGGCAAGGTAGAAATCCCGATCGACCGGACCGGTGGACTCGAACTCGCCGCCAACGACGGAGACGGCGGTGTACTTGACCCGCCGGTCGAGGGCGCCTCTGGCGCGAAAAATATAATCTCCGGCCTGGAAAGAACGCAGACCTTCCACGCCGCGCGGGACGTCGAGGGCGAAAAGATGATTTCCCGGCTTCGGTTCCGGATATATGGTCTGCGGGATAGCCCGGCCACCCCGGATGCGCGCCATTTCGCCGGAGGGGGGGGGCTGCCGTACCCAGGTGCTGCCTGCCGGGGTGTTGAGGACTGTCCCCCGCCAGTAGAGTTCGTCCCGGGGGAGTCGCTCGCTCTCGACGCGCAAGGCGACCTCCTTCACCGCGGCGATGCCGGCAAAGCTGCCGGGCCGGACCTCTTCGCTGAAGCCGGCGGTGGCCGTTGCCGCCGGGTTGAGAAAATTCCACAGGGGGTACTGGGTGCGCGGCAGGATGACGAAAAAGGCCAGCATCAGCACCAGCGAGATGGCCGGCAGGGTCAGGGAGATGCCGATGATGCGGCGGGACTGCAGGCGGCTGAACACCAGATGCGGATCGACGGCATGAAAGGAGAGGAGCACCAGGCCGACGGTAACGGCTGTCACCAGCAGGACCAGGTAGATGAAAAAGGCAGCCGAGAGGGTAAGCAGTGACGAGCTGGCCAGGGCGAAGACGGCGAGTACGAAGAGCTGCAGGTAGTTGCGGCCGTTCTTCTCTGTCACCAGACGCACCGCCAGCAGCAGGGCGAGGATATTGACTACAGGCTCGATCAGGTGGTCGCGGCTGATCTGGACGGCATAGAGGAAAAAGCAGACGATGGAGAGCAGGGTGGCGCTGCCGCCGCTTAGGGGATAGCGCCGGCGGCGGTCACAGAAGATGCCGGCAGCAAAGGCTAAAGGCAGGGCGAACCGTACCGGCAGGTCAAGGTAGAGAAAGAGGGGGGCGACGCCAAGAGCGGCCGCGGCGTAACTCAGGAGGTTGAGAAGAGAGCTAACCCTGACCATGGACTGCCAGCTCGGTAAGAAGGCGCAGCTTGTGGGTCCGGCCGACGGCGGGCGGCAGCGTTTGGCTGCCCAGTCGCAACCCCACCGGCCGGTTTTCGCGCAGGTAGGAATCGGCCAGGTATGCGGCACAGCGCAACCGCTCCTCCAGCCCTCCCGGCAGAAGATCGGCCTCGATGGTCACCGGCGGACGGGCGGCGGCCGAAAGTTCCTTGACCTTGAGCTGTCCGTGCCGGGCCGAGAGCTTCCAGTGAATCATCTTGAGCGGCTCACCGCCACGGTAGTCGGAAATCCGGCTGAGCTCGCCCTCGTACCCCTTGCGGGCCACCGGCAGTTCGCCGCCGGCGGCCTGGCGGCCGGCCTCACCGGAGAGCCGGCAGGGGCGGGGGGCCGGGAAGACGGTGAGCTTGCGGCCAACCGGCACCGGGAAGGAGCGGATGAAGAAGTTGATCGGAAAGATCGAGCGGGTCTGTACCTGGAGCAGGGTGTGGATGCCGCGGCCGTGAAAGACGGCCGGCAGGGTCTCGTTGGCGGTGCCGCCCCGCCCGACGAAGATGAAGGTCGCCCGGCCGGCCGCCGGCAGGATAACTTCGACCAGGCAAGCCGGCAGGAGGCGTTTGCGGTTCTCCAGGCGGACGCTGAGCAGCGTTGACACCCCGTCGTAGACCTCGTCCGGCACCTCGACGCGCACTTTGAGACCGGCCAGGTTCCAGCGGCCGAGGATGCCCGAGACGGCCATGAAGCCGAGCAGCGCCGAGACCAGCAGGTAGAGGAGATTGTTGCCGGTGTTGACCGCCGCGAAGCCGAGCAGCAGGGTCAAGGTGATGTAGAGGACACCGGAACGGGTCAGCTTCAGACCAGGGGCACCGGCAGGCTTTTGACGATCGATTGCAGCACCTCCTCTTTGCCGAGACCTTCCTGTTCGGGGCGCAGGATGAGACGGTGGGCCCCCACCGCAACGGCGACCGTCTGCACGTCCTCGGGGACGACATAGTCGCGCCCCTCCAGATAGGCGGCGGCCCGTGCGGCGGCGGCCAGGTTGATGCCGCCGCGGGTCGAGATGCCGGACAGGATGAAAGCATGCTCGCGGGTGGCGGCGACCAGGGCGAAGATGTAGTCGGTCACCTTGGCGGAGAGGTAGATCTCCTCCCGGACCACCCGCTTCGCCTCGGTGATGTCTTCGAGGCTGAGCAGCGCCTCGATATGACGGATTTCTTCGCGGATGCTGCCCGTCTGGATGATCGACTTCTCTACCTCCACGGGGGGGTAGCCGACGCCGGTGGTGATCAGGAACCGGTCGAGCTGCGATTCGGGCAGGGGGTAGGTGCCGATCTGCTCCACCGGGTTCTGGGTGGCGATGACCAGAAAGGGTTCGGGCAGCGGGTAGGTGGACCCCTCCACCGTCACCCGCCGCTCCTCCATCGCTTCGAGCATGGCGCTCTGGGTCTTCGGCATCGCCCGGTTGATCTCGTCGGTGAGCACGATGTTGTTGAAGATCGGCCCCTGGATGAAGCGGAAACGGTTCTCGTCGCGGTCGAAGATGGAAAGGCCGGTGATGTCCGACGGCAGCAGGTCGCTGGTGCACTGGATGCGACCGAAGGAGAGGCCCAGCGCCCGGGCCAGCGCCAGCGCCAGGGTCGTCTTGCCCAGGCCGGGGATGTCCTCGATCAACAGGTGACCTCCCGACAGCAGGGTTATGACCGCCAGCCGGATGGCCCGCACCTTCCCCTTCAGATACTGGCCGGAGAGGGTGTCGATGACCCGCAATACCTCGGCGCGCTTGTTCAGTTTCATTTTGCCGCCTTTCGGCCGGAAGTGATCTCCAGGTGGAAGTCTTCTGACCTCAGTATACCATCCCGGGAAGCGGTTCAAGCCGGAGGCGCGGGTTCCTCGCTGAGGATCACCAGGTAGCCGTCGGGATCGTGCAGCCAGACCTCACGCCGTTTGAACTCGTCATCATCCAGTTCGTAGAGGGTATGCAGCTGCCGGCGGGCGATGTTTCTCAAGATGGGCGTCAGATTCTCGACGGTGAACTCGAGGGTGACGCCGACCCCGCGCGGGTGCCGCTCCAGATTCTGGAAGAGAGCCGGATGCAGCGCCTCCAGGGCGGCGGTTTCGCGGAAGAGGACAGTGGCATCGCCCTGGCCGAGCAGCAGCACGGGCGGGTGGCCCGGGACCGGGACGAAGCGCTCGATCGGCAACTCCAGCAACTCTCCGTAGAAGACTGCCGTCCGCTCCAGGTCGCTGACGGCAAGGGTCAGGGTGAAATTCATGTTCGTGGCTCCTTTTCCCTAGAGGTATTAGCATGTTCCCGGCGGCCTCGGCAAGGGGAAAGGGCTCAGGTAAATTGACGGGGCGCGGGCAGCTGTGCTTTAATCGGGCGGCATGGAAAAAGAGGACGACATGGAACCGGTTACGGCCTACCTGGCCCTGGGCGCCAACCTCGGAGACCGCCTGGGGCAGTTGCAGGGGGCGCGGAGCGCGCTGGCAGCGGCCGGCGGCATCCGGGTGACGGCCGCCTCGCCGCTCTACGAAACCGGGCCGGTGGGAGGGCCGCCGGGCCAGCCGCCCTACCTGAATGCGGTCCTGAGGGTGGAGACGACCCTCTCCTGTCGCGCTTTGCTGGAACTTTGCCTGGCGGTCGAGGTCCGCTTCGGCCGTCGCCGGCAGGAGCCCTGGAGCCCGCGCACCCTCGATGTCGATCTGCTTTTCTTCGGCGGAGAGACCCTTGACGAACCCGGCCTGGTCGTTCCCCATCCGCGCCTGCACCAGCGGCGTTTTGTCCTGACACCGCTGGCCGACCTTGACCCGGAGTTGCTCCACCCGGCCCTCGGCCGGAGCGTCCTTCAACTGCTGACCGCTCTCGACAACGGAGAGTCGGTCCGGCTTTACGCCCGAGAGTGGTGAATAGATGATTCGTCTGCTGCTGCTGGCCGTGCTTTTTTATCTCGGCTATTCCCTCTTCCGCTCCTTCCTGCGCACCCTGCCGGGGCACAAGGGTTCGCCGCCGCCGGCGAAGAGTACTCGGGGGGAGGAGATGGTTCGGGACCCCCACTGCGGCACCTACCTGCCACGCAGCGATGCCTTGGCTATGACGGTCCGGGGCGAGAAGCATTATTTCTGTTCCAAGGCGTGTCGGGACGCTTACGCCGGCGGAGAGTGAATTTGTCTGGCCGCGCCTGATCCGTCGGATGGGTCAGATCGGACAGATCAGTCTGATCTGACGCGGCCCGACCCCCTGAATAACAGCAAAAACTCAAGCAGCAGTCTTCTTCTTGGCCATCCAATTCAACGAAAAAGGAGCCTTCCATGAAATTCTTCATCGACACCGCCGACGTTGCCGAGATCCGCGCCGCCCACGAGATGGGGCTGGTCGACGGCGTCACCACCAACCCCTCGCTGATCGCCAAGAGCGGCCGCGACTTCAAGGAGGTGATCACCGAGATCACCGCCATCGTCGACGGCCCGATCTCGGCCGAGGTGATCGCCCTCGATGCCCCGGGGATGGTCCGGGAGGGGCAGGAACTGGCCAAGATCAACCCGAAGAACATCGTCATCAAGGTGCCGATGACCACCGAGGGGCTCAAGGCGACCAGCATCTTCGCTTCCGAGGGGATCAAGACCAACGTCACCCTGGTCTTCTCGCCGCTGCAGGCCCTGCTCGCCGCCAAGGCCGGGGCGACCTACGTTTCTCCCTTTGTCGGCCGCCTCGACGACGTCGGCCATGACGGCATGGAGGGGGTCGAGCAGATTCGCACCATCTTCGACAACTACGGCTACGCCACCGAAACCATCGTCGCCTCGGTGCGCTCGCCCCTGCACGTGCTCAACGCTGCGCTGATCGGCGCCGACATCTGCACCATTCCCTACGCGATCATCACCCAGCTCGCCAAGCACCCCCTCACCGACGTCGGGATCGAAAAATTCCTCGCCGACTGGAAGAAGGCAAAGAAGTAAAGGGTTTCGTCTTCCCAAATCAGCCCCTGTCCACCTCTGGCCCGTCTCCCCATCTCTGCGAGAATACCGTGGCGGGGGCGGGCCTTTTGCGTCGCCGCGCCCCGCCCCCTGCTTCTTTACCATCATTAAAAAATTTTGGTCTTACCACTTGACAGCTGCGACTGCCGGCGCTACTGTACAGGCCATCCCGTATACGAATTGTTTATACAAAGACAGGATCGGCGACGCTGGTCGGGCCAAATGACCAAACTGGGCATCATATTGAGCGAAGCTAAATCTCGAGGAATGGCACTTGTCGGCCAGCCTCGGGGAGTTTTCGCCACCCTCGATACGTCCTGATTCGCCAACCGACCCCTCCTTGCGCAGCAAATATCCGAAATAGATGGCTTTTTTATTCGCTGACGAAATTGGCATCGAGCTTGCCTCGGTGTATACGCGACGGCTTTTCCGTTCGGGGAGAGCAGACTTCCATTTCTTTTCACCTTAACAGGGGTCTTTAGTCATGAACATTCACGAGTACCAGGCCAAAGGAATTCTGCGGAAATTCGGCGTGCCGGTTCCGGACGGGCACGTCTGCTACAACGGCGCCAGCGCGCGCGAATGGGCCAAGCGCCTCGGCGAGGGCCCCTGGGTGGTCAAGGCGCAGATCCACGCCGGCGGCCGCGGCAAGGGGGGTGGGGTCAAGCTGGCGCGCACCGCCGACGAAGTGCGCATGATCGCGCGCGACATGCTCGGCATGACGCTGCGCACCCACCAGACCGGCCCGGAGGGAAAAGTCGTGACCCGCGTGCTGGTCGAGAACGGCTGCCACATCGAGCGCGAACTCTACGTCAGCCTGCTGGTCGACCGCACCACCGGCAAGGTCACGGTGATGGCCTCGACCGAGGGGGGGATGGATATCGAAGAGGTGGCGGCGCACACCCCGGAAAAGATCTTCCGCGAGGCGATCGACCCACTGGTCGGACTCACCCCCTTCCAGTGCCGCAACCTCGCCTTTGCCCTTGGGTTGGGCGGCAAGCTGACCAGCAAGGCGGTCAAGCTGCTGGAGGGGCTCTACACGACCTTCATCGCCTGCGATTGCGCGTTACTGGAGATCAATCCGCTGGTGGTGACCAAGGAGGGAGAACTCCTCTGCCTCGACGCCAAGTTCGGCTTTGACGACAACGCCGTCTTCCGCCACCCGAAAATCGCCGACCTGCGCGACTACGACGAGGAAGACCCCAATGAAGTCGAGGCCTCGCAGCACGACCTCTCCTACGTCTCGCTCACCGGCAATATCGGCTGCCTGGTCAACGGCGCCGGCCTGGCGATGGCGACGATGGACATCATCAAGCACTCCGGCGGCGAGCCGGCCAACTTCCTCGACGTCGGCGGCGGTGCGAGCATCGAGCGGGTCACCGAGGCGTTCAAGATCATTCTCACCGACAAGAACGTCAAAGGGATCCTGGTCAATATCTTCGGCGGCATCATGAAGTGCGACGTCATCGCCACCGGGGTCATCGAGGCGGCCAAGCAGGTCTCCCTGCAGGTGCCGCTGGTGGTGCGTCTCGAAGGGACCAACGTGGAGAAGGGCAAGGAACTGCTGGCCGCCAGCGGCCTGAACATCATCGCCGCCGACGGCATGGCCGACGGGGCGCGCAAGATCGTGGCGGCGGTCGCCGCCGGCGAAGGGAGGTTGGCATGAGCATCCTGATCGATAAGAACACCCGCGTCATCACTCAGGGGATCACCGGCGCCACCGGCCTCTTCCATGCCCAGGGAGCGCGCGACTACGGCACGCAGATGGTCGGCGGCGTCACCCCCGGCAAGGGCGGCACGGTCATCGACGGCTTCCCGGTCTTCGACACGGTCCGCGACGCGGTCAGGCAGACCGGCGCCACGGCTTCGGTCATCTACGTTCCGCCCCCCTTTGCCGCCGATTCGATCATGGAGGCGGTCGATGCCGGCATCGAGCTGGTCTGCTGCATCACCGAGGGAATCCCGGTCCTCGACATGGTCAAGGTCAAGCAGTACATGCAGGGGAAGAAGACCCGGCTGGTCGGACCGAACTGCCCCGGCGTCATCACCCCCGGCGAGTGCAAGATCGGGATCATGCCCGGCTACATCCACAAGCCGGGCAAGGTCGGCGTCGTCTCGCGCAGCGGCACCCTCACCTACGAGGCGGTCTGGCAGCTCACCTGCGTCGGCCAGGGGCAGTCGACCTGCGTCGGCATCGGCGGCGACCCGGTCAACGGCACCAGCCACCTCGATTGTCTGAAGATGTTCGAGGAAGACCCCGCCACCGAAGCGGTCATCATGATCGGCGAGATCGGCGGCAACGCCGAGGAGGAGGCGGCGCTTTTCGTCCGCGACCACATGAGCAAGCCGGTCGCCGGCTACATCGCCGGCGCCACCGCCCCTCCCGGCAAGCGCATGGGGCATGCCGGCGCCATCATCTCCGGCGGCAAGGGGACCGCCGCCGAGAAGATCGCCATGATGCGCGACTGCGGCATCAGTGTCGCCGACAGCCCGGCCGAAATGGCCGCCGCCCTCTTCAAAATCTGGCAGCCCTCCTGACAGACCCCTTTCCGAACCAGGCGGCGGCGCGCGTAAGTGCGCCGCCGTTTTTTTGTCTTCATCCGCCCACACTCTGCCGACTGGCCGAAGTTGAGTCTCCTGCTACACTTGGCGTGGATACCACACAGCCCATGCAGAGGAGTTCATCCATGAACATTCACGAGTACCAGGCCAAGGAGATTCTGAGCGGCTATGACATCCCGGTGCCGCGCGGACGGGTCTGTCTGACCGCCGACCAGGTGGAGCGGGCGGCCAAGATGATGGGTGGGCGCTGCGTGGTCAAAGCGCAGATCTACGCCGGCGGCCGCGGCAAGGCCGGCGGGGTGAAGCTGGTCCACCACCCCGAGCAGGCGCAGGAGCTGGCCAAGGACCTCTTCGCCCGCAAGCTGGTCACGCCGCAGACCGGGCCCGATGGCTTGCGCGTGCGGCGCATCCTGGTGGAGGAGGCGGTGGAGATCGCCCGCGAGTTCTACCTTTCCATCACCCTCGACCGCGCCGTCTCCCGCTACATCCTCATCGCCTCGGCCGAAGGGGGAGTGGAGATCGAGGAGGTGGCGGCCAAGTCGCCGGAGAAGATCCACAAGCTCACCATCGACCCCTACACCGGGCTGCGCTCCTACCAGGCGCGCAAGATCGCCCTGGCCCTGGGGCTCACCGGCAGCCTCTGCGAGGACTGCGTGCAACTGATCCTCAGCCTCTACCGCGCCTGTCTCGAGAAAGACTGCTCGCTGGTCGAGATCAACCCGCTGGTGGTAACCCGGGCCGGATGGCTGATGGCGATGGACGCCAAGATCACCTTTGACGACAACGCCGTCTTCCGTCATCGCGAATACCCCGACATGGTCGACTACTCGCAGCTCGACACGCTGGAGATCACCGCCAGCAAGTACGACCTCGCCTACATCAAACTCGACGGCAGCGTCGGCTGCCTGGTCAACGGTGCCGGCCTCGCCATGGCGACCCTCGACGTGCTCAACGAGTTCGGCGGCAAACCGGCCAACTTCCTGGACGTCGGCGGCGGTGCCAACCGCGAGAAGGTCGCCGAGGCGTTCAAAATCATCCTCCAGGACCCCGACGTCAAGGGCGTCTTCGTCAACATCTTCGGCGGCATCATGCGCTGCGACGTCATCGCCCAGGGGATCATCGAGGCGGCGAGCGATGTTCACTGCCCGCTGCCGATCGTGGTACGGATGGACGGCAGCCAGGTCGAGGAGGGGAAGCGGCTGCTGATGGAGTCGGGGCTCAACGTCCAGACCGCCGACAACCTCGGCGACGGGGCCGCGCGCATCGTCAAGATGTTGGGATAATTCGGGAGAACACGCCATGTCCATACTGCTGAACAGGGAATCGAAGGTACTGGTCCAGGGGATCACCGGCCGCAGCGGCCTCTTCCACGCCCAGAAGTGCCGCGAGTACGGCACCAGGATCGTCGCCGGCGTCACCCCGGGCAAGGGGGGGATTCACGTCGAAGGGATTCCGGTCTTCAACACCGTCGAGGAGGCGGTGCGCTACACCGACGCCAACGTCTCGATGATCTTCGTGCCGCCCCCCGGCGCTGCCGACGCCATCCTCGAGGCGGCGGAGGCTGGGCTCGAACTCGCCGTCTGCATCACCGAGGGGATTCCGGTGCGCGACATGGTGCCGGTCAAGCGCATCCTCGCCGACCACAAGATGCGCCTGGTCGGCCCCAACTGCCCCGGCGTCATCACCCCCGACGAGTGCAAGGTCGGGATCATGCCGGGCTACATCCACAAGAAGGGGAAGATCGGAGTCGTCTCGCGCAGCGGCACCCTCACCTACGAGGCGGTCAAGCAACTCACCGATGCGGGGCTCGGCCAATCGACCTGCGTCGGCATCGGCGGCGACCCGATCATCGGCATGAGCTTCATCGACTGTCTCAAGCTCTTCAACGAGGACCCCAAGACCGAGGGGGTCTTCATGATCGGCGAGATCGGCGGCACCGCCGAAGAGGAGGCGGCCGGGTGGATCAAGGCGAACATGAAGAAGCCGGTGGCGGCGTTCATCGCCGGTGTCACCGCCCCGCCGGGCAAGCGGATGGGACACGCCGGGGCGATCATCACCGGCGGCAAGGGGAAGGCGGAGGACAAGATCCGCACCCTCGACGAGTGCGGGGTGATAGTGACGCAGAGCCCGACGCGGATGGGGGCGGCGATGCAGGAGGCGCTCACACGCAAGTAGGGCGGCAGCGCAAGAAGGAAAGACCAAGCGGGGACCGCGATTGCGGCCCCCGCTTTTATTGTGGGCAGCCGGCGTTTGATTCCGGATGTGCCGTTGTCCTTGCCCGCATCAGGAATGGGCGAACTTCTCGGCCAGGTCGTTGTCGATGACGTACATGCAGACTTCCTTGGCGCCGATTTTGGTGTAGCGGAATTTCTTGGCCAGATTCCCCATCAGGAAGGTGATGTCGTCCCTTATTTTCTTGTCGTAGGTCTTGAAGGCCGGGGTGTCAAAATCCTTGATCGCCCGCCGGAAGTTTTCGTTCCTGAGGAAGGGGTCGAGCACCTTTTCCTTCAGATTCTGGATGTAGAGCTCATGCAGGGACTGGTAGAGCGCCGTTTCGGTGACGGGTTTGCCTTCCGCCATGATCTCCTGGGTCAGGGTCCGGGCCGCATACTCCTTCTGGGTCTCCTCGCGAAAGGTCTGCCGCGCCGGCCGGCCGGCATCGACCCCGAGCAGCCGGCTCTCGATGGCTTCGAAAAAGTCCTCGCTGATCTCCAGCCGCTCTCCCGTGTACTTGCAGGTCACCACGGCGCCCGGCTCGAAGTTGACGGCAAAGAGGTAATTCTGGATTTCCCGGGAAATCTGCTCCTCGTTGTAGTAGTAGAGCGACTCCTTGACCTCCTGCAGAACCTGGTAATTGTACATCCCCAGCAGCGAGTCGAGAAAGCCCTTCGGGATCATTTCGGCCAGTTCCGGGTGGGCCTTGGTAAAAAACCGGTGCAGGGTGGACATGTTGATGAGTCGGTCCTTGCGCGCCAGGCCGGAGTAGAATTCGTTGAAGATTTTCAGCGAATCGCGGCCGGAGAGGCCCTGGCCGCCATCCTTCTCCGACTCCCCGATGATCCGGCGCCGGCGCTTGGCGTTGAGGCGCTTGCGGTCTTCGCCGGTGAGCCAGTCGGGAATGTGGCCGGTGTAGATTTCCATCTTCAGCAGGTGGAGATTCTCGTCGCAGTAGCGATTGTACTTCTCCGGGTCCTCGATCCATTCGAGCAGCGCTTCGGAGGTCGGATTGAGGCGGGTGGAGATGATCACCCGGGCGAAGTTGTGAAGCACCCGGGGCAGAAAGCTCTCCTCGATATGCTTGCCGAAGATGTGGCGGTAGATCTCCACCTCGGTCTTCAGGTCGAGCACATAGGGGATGTGGATGTATTCGATGCGGTCGAGAAACGACTGGAATTCGGCAATGTTGGCCCGGTCCTCGGGATTCATCAGGGCCAGGAAGAGGGAGTTGACGTTCTCCTCCAGGTCTTCCACCTTGTGCACCGCTTCGCTGATGATGTTGTGCAGCTCGATCAGCCGCTCGACATTGTGTGACTTGATGTCCATCAGGGCATAGATGCCGTTGTTGGTCTTGGCGTAACGGGAAAAAAGGTATTTGACCTGGTTGCTGTCGCGCAGCAGATCATCGATGCGGCTCTGCAGCTTGTCGTTGCCGAGCACCAACTGCTTCAGCGGCTTGTCGCCGGGGTTGTAGACGCTGATGCCCTCGCCGAGACGCCGGTTGAACCGGTAAGGCCGGGCAAAGACCATGCGCAGCACCTCCTGCGGGCTATTCAGCCGGTTCAGCAGGGCCTCGAACAGGGAGCTGCAGATGGTGCAGGGGGTGTTCTTGAAGACCCAGTTGAATTCTTTTTCGGTGAACAGCTTCCACTTGCTTTCATCATTCTGGAACAGCTCGTCGAAGAAGACGCGTCGGTGCTCCTTGGGAAGGATCAGGATCGGATGGTCGTGGCTGGGGCAGGGGATCTCGATGTAATCCTCCATCGCCAGCAGCGATTTTTTTGCCTCGAGAATGTCGTTCTGGCTGAATTCGTAGGTGTCGAGCAGTTGCGAAAGTTTTTCCAGGAACAGGCCGGTTTCCCCTTCCTTGAACTGGCCGAGCATTTTCCGGTCGAGGCGCCAGACGGTTTCATAGACCGAGCCGGCCTCGGTGTTGACGTAGGCCTCGAACTTCATCAGCAGGTTGTTGAGAAAGGTGCTCTTGCCGCAGCCGTGGGGGCCTTCGAAAATATAGATCTTGTTCTGCTGGGCGCCGAGCTTGAGGGCCTCGACCAGGGCGATCAGCCGGTTGGCGAAGAGACGGTCGGCGAAGAAGGGCAAATCCACCCCCTCGACCAGCAGCCGGCTGAAGTCGTAGGAGACGAAGTGGATCGATTCGGGGTCGCCGGGGTACTCGTCGGGCTTTTCGGTGACAGAACTCTTGATCATGTCGTGAAAGACCTGGAAGACGTTGCGCAGCACCCGCGTCGGCTGCGCCACGAGTACCCCGAGGAATTCCTCGAACGGCACGGGCTGACGCTGCTCGCCTTTGCCGATACAGCGCTCGACATGTCCAAGAACTTTCTGGATGTCGTTCATGGCCGGTTTCATCCTAAATTGGCGCGCTTGACAGTTTGCGCTGTTCCATGGTGTAGAGCATGCGCCGCCACTGCACCTCCGGTTCCCTCCCCCGCTCTTCGACCGGCGCCGACACCACTTCACTCGTCTCCAGCCGGACCGGCGCCCCCCACAGATATTCGATGCCAAGCAGGGTGTTGGCAATGAATTCCCGCACCAGAGGCTTCCCCTCGAAGTGGTGCACGAGATAAAGGCTGCCGCCGGCGCTGCCCTTCCGGTCGATTTCGATGTGCGGCGGGTGGTAGAGGCTCTCCAGGAGCATCTGCAGGTAGGCGTCGGCCTGGCGGCTCTGCACGTAGTACTCCCAGACCATTTTCGCCTCGTTCAGGCGTTTGCCGACGACGAAAAGTTTGTGGCGAGTGACGAAATCCTGGTCGACGAAGCTGTTGATGAAGAGGAAGTCGGAGAGGTTTTCGCGCACCCGGAAGATGAAGTCCCGCCCCTCGCCGGTGCCGAGGTCGAAACGCTCCCGGGCGGCGGCGTCGCGGAGCTGGTGAAAGGGGAGGGAGAATTTCCCCCGGTCGGCCTTCTCCTCGATGTGCTGGAACAGGCGCATGCCGATGGCATAGGGGTTGAGGCCGACCCGCGGCAGGGCGGTGACGGCGGCGTGCACCCGGGCGAACTCCACCTCGTGCCCCCGGATCCGCTCGTCCTCGAGGAAGAGCCGTTCGTGCCAGTAGCTCGCCCACCCCTCGTTCATGAACTTGGTGCGAATCTGCGGCTGGAAGTAGAGGGAGGTCTTGCGCACCACCTCGACCACCGACTTCATCCACTTGTTCTCGTCCTTGTTGAGAAAGGACGAATGCTCCAGCAGGAACTGCATCAGGTCGAGCTTGCGGGCCGGCTTCTGCTGCCGGCTCTTATCGTACACGGTCTGAAATTCAGGGTACTTGGCGCCGGTGCCGGCGAAAAAACACTGCTCTGCGGCCGCCCCGTACACTTTTCGGCAGTCGTTGTAGCGCTCGATTTCGCTGACGTATTCGCTGATCCTTACCTTCTTGAGGTCCTGCAGGAACACGTCGAAATAGAAGTCGAGGCGGGCAGAGCGGCTGTCCGTGGGCGCCGGCTCCAGGCGGTAGAGTTCGTCGTGGTAGCCGACCAGGTTGTCGATGCTGCGGGCAAACTCGATGACGTAATCGACCCAGCGTCCATGCTCCGAGCGCAGCTTGGCGATCAGGCGCTTGTCGGCGAGGGCCTGGCCGGCCAGGTCGAAATCCCAGGTGTGGCGGAAGTAGGCGTTGTTCTGAAAGAAATCGATATGGGCCAGGACATGGTAAAAGATCATCACATTGAGCCAGTCCGGGTTGTTGTCGTTGTAGAAGGAGATGGCCGGACGGGTGTTGATGACGGTCTCGAAGGGATTGGAGGGGTAGAGCTCGTAGCGCCCCTTCTCCTTGAGCACCTCGACGTCGTGCACCCAGTAGTCGTAGAGGGTGGGGATCATCAGCTTGGGGGTCAGCTCGAGGAGGTCGCGGTTGGTGACGATGTACTCCAGAGTCTCGTCGTCGAAGCGCAGGCCGGCCTGACGCGCCCGCTCCTTGCACCCTTCCATGATCTGCTTGGTATGCTGGTTGATGAGTTCCATAGATTCCTTCGTAGGGGCGGCCCCCTGTGGCCGCCCTGGGCAGGCACGGGGGCCTGCCCCTACAGGGCGCATCCGATTACGATATCAGCGTCTTGATCCCTTCGATCAGGCGCGGCTCTTCAGCGTCTTCGCCCATGACATCGAGGCGCAGCAGGTCGGGCCTGGTCTCCAGCAGGCCGGATTTGCGCAGGTAGCGCTCCACCTCGCTGTGCTGACTGCCGCCGCTGACGTGCTCGGCGATGGTTACGCCGATGCGGCTGGCGTAGCCGAGCATCGTCTTCAGCTCGGGAAGCGTTTCCTCGCCGTCCGTGTCCCAGTCGTCGCCGTCGGTGCCGTGGAAGATGTAGATGTTGTAATCCCTCGCCAGCTGCTCCTTTTCGACGATCTGGTTGACCAGGCGGTAGGCTGCCGCCACCTTGGTGCCGCCAGCCACCTTGGAATTGTAGTAGGTGTAGAAGTCCGGGACCTCGCTGGCGTCGGTGTCGTGCAGGACGAAGCGGGTCTCCACCTGCCGGTCGTACTGGTAGAGCAGCCAGCTGTAGATCATCACGTGCTGCGACACCACCAGTTCGGTCGCCTTGCCCGCCATCGAGCCGGAATAGTCGCGGAGGAAAAAGACCATCGCCTGCGATTCGTAGTCCTTCTCCCGGGACAGGACCCGGTAGACCCGGTCGTCGGGGCCGATCAGGAAGCGGGTCGTATCGATGTCGCTGAAGTCGGGGACGTTGCCCAGGGCGATGTTGGTCTCCAGGATCCGGCGCAGGGTCGCCTTCTTGTCGAGGATCTGGCCGAAGCCCCGGTTCTTGTCGGTCAGCTCGTAGGTGTAGCGGGTGAGGGAGCGCTTTTTCCCCTTTTCCTTGAGGTTGGGAAGCTCGAATTTTTCGGTGAGGATCCGGCCCAGGTCGTAGGCGCTCGACTCCACCTCGTGGGCGCCTCCCTCCCCCTGGCCGGCGCCGCCGCTTCCCGGCTGCTCGGGGGTACGCACCGGCTGCTCGCCGATCACCTCGCCCTCTTCGCCCTCGCCACTGCCGCCCGAGCCGCCCCCGCCTTCGTCAGCGGTCCTGGCGGTGCGGTCGTGCAGGAACTTCTCCTCGACCGTGGTCGGGATGACGACCACCTTCTCCTTGCCCCCCTTGCCCGGCCGGATCAACCGGCCGACCCGGATCTTGCGCGGAAAGCCGTCCTTCTCCCGCTGCTTGTCGCGTTCGAGCAGCTCGTCGATGGAGCGGATGTGGGTGGTGTAGGAGCCCTGCGGTTCGTTCATGGCAAGCAGGGCCGTCAGGTCGTTGAAGCCGTAGGGCTCCAGAGCCCCGGCCGGGAAGGTTCCGCCCGCCGGCGCCTGGCCGGGCGGCTCATGAACGGAGCCGCCGCGCAGCTCGCGCAGGATCTTCTCCTGCCGCTCGGCGGTGAGGCCCTTTTGTTTCAGGGCCTGATAGAGATCTTTATCGGACGCATGGGACATATGGGACTCGTGTGACCTGTGAAATTCGCTTTTCTTCCGCCTTCATCCTTCTGACTTCATCCTTGCCTTTCACATCCCGTCTTCCTGGGTGCAGAAGTACTCGATCGTCTTCTGGGCGCAGGTGGTGCAGTAGTTCAGCTTGCCGAGCATGGTCTGGATCATGCGGTCGTAGAGCTTCTGGTTCTCCTCGTTGGTGCGGTTGGCCAGGGCGCCGATCAGACTGCCGGCACCGGCAATGTCGCTCTTGAGGCGCACGTCGGTGACCGCCATGACCAGCTCCAGGTTATCCATGAAATCGTAATTGGGGTCGACGGAGATCTTCTGCCCGTAGATTTTGCGGATAGAGGTGCGGAAGGTCTCCCGCTGCTCTTCCGTCTTGAGGCCCAGGCGCTCCTCGATGCTCTTGACGAATCGCTCGTCGATCTTCAGCGCCCGCAGCTCGCCGCTCTGCGGATCCTTGTATTTCCACATCTTGTCAGGCCCCAGGTTTTCCGCGTCGATGCCGATGATCATGTTGACGTAGTTCATGACGTCCTTGCGGATCGCCTGCGGCTCGTCCATGTAGGCGTTGAACATCTCGGTCATGATCCGTTCGCGGTAGAGCCCCTTGGCGGTCTTGAGGTCCTCCAGGTACTTGGCCCGGTCGTTGGCGTCGGCGACGTAGTCGAGGATCACCCGTTCAACGGCGCCGAAGATGTCATGGGCATACATGCAGCGCCCTTCGTTGGTCTCCGAGCTCTCCACCAGCAGCTGGACGGCCCGTCCGAGGTTGCGCTGGCCCAGCCCCTTCTGGCCGAAGCGCCGTGTGATGTCCGGGTCCTGGTTGAGGATGTCGATGACCTCGGCCAGGGTCTTGATGCTTTTTTCGCCGGCCACTTCCCCGGCCGCCAGCTTCATCGTTTCGATGGGGGTGAGCTTTTCCGAACGGGGCAGCCGGGAGAGAATCGCCGCCACCGACGCCGCGTAGTTCAGGTTCGGGTCCTGGTGCAGGTCCTGCCGGGTCAGGGTGGTCTTGGTGTCGCTGCCGATGGCGTAGGCGGTGAGCTGCTCCTGCATCTTGTAGTTGGTGTTGTGGGAGACGTAGCAGATGCGGCAGCGGTCGACGATCGGCGCCTCCTCCTTCTCGGCGAGGAAGCGGTTGAATTCCGAGTTGTTGCTGGTGGCGATGATCAGGGTGTCGATGGGCCACTTGTAGCCGTCGATCTCGATCACCCGGTTCTGGATCACTCCCAGGTAGACCTGGACCAGATCCTTCTTGTTCTTGTAGATCTCGTCGGAGAAGTGGATGCCGCCGCCGGCCACCCGGGCGAGAGCCCCCCGGCGCAGGTCGAAGCGGTAGGGGTTGTTGGTGTCGGTGATGTGCAGCAGGCGCTGGATCGACTCCTCGCCGAGCAGGTCGATGGCGCTGGAGGTGATCTTGTCCTTGGCCGCGTACTTGCCGGTGATCGTCCCCAGGCTTTCGGTCAGGGGGACCGGGACGACCTCGACGAAGTCAAGCATCTCCTCGATCTTGCCGCCGGTGAAGGTGCGGATGTCGTTCCACATGTAGCTGCTGCAGGCCCCCAGCGGCCGGTAGTTCTCGTAGAACGTTTCGATCTCGGCATCGCTGAAGCCCGCCTTTTTGGCCAGCCAGGTCTTGTTTTCGTCGACGGTCTCGAAGAGGTTCATCGCCAGGATCATCGGGTCCTCGTAGGTCTGCGACTCGATGCTGGCGATCCGCCCGTAGCTGCCGATCCGGTCCATGCCGACCAGGCGCCAGGTGTATTTACGGTTCTCCTCGCGGCTGAGAAACTGGCGGTATTTGCCGCAGAGATACTCGACGAAGAAGGTCTTGCCGTTGCCCGGCTCGCCGACCAGCACGTAGGCCATCTCCTTGGAGGAGCCCCCCTCGGCGGCGTCCTTGACGAAGGAGACGAAGCTGTTGATTTCGTCGTACATGCCGACCGGATGTTTTCTCCCGCGCCGGAAAATCGTGAAGTCGTACGTCGTCTTGCCGTTGACCACGACCTTCTCGATGCTGTCTTCCAGAATCATCCTGGCCACGCCCTGAAAGGCGTTTTCAAAGCGCCGCTTGCCCGCCTTGACGGCGGCGAGGTGCTGCAGGAGCGGTACGAGGGTTTTGTCCTTCACCATGTCTTCCTCCCGGCTGGCGGTTTTCGTTTACTGTAAGGATAACACAAGATGCGGACAAATTTCCATTTGTCGCGAAATTCCGCATAATTAGCGGCTTTGCGGGGGCCGGCAAGGGGCCCCGCGAAGCCTGCCGCCGCAACCTCACCGGCAGCGCCACGCCAGGCCCTTGAGGGCGCCTGAAAAACGAGCTTTTTCTTTGACTCCCACGGTACGTGGATAGGCCATGAGGGAACGCCCATAACTGATAGCTTTTCACCTGCTGCACTCTGGTTGATAGCGCGGGCGGCCTTAATTGCTGGAAGGCACAACAGGGGACGAAAATGAGCGAGGGGAGCATTCCGTCGCAGCTTCCCCCCTGGCCGTTGTACGGTATAATCAAATATATCACCTGCCAGCCAGTCCGACCCGAACAGCGAGGGTCCAATGAAAAATATCGTCGTCTTCTGCCTCGGCCTGCTGGCCGTTCACTATCCTGAATCCGGGCTCCGTCCCCATTTCCCCTTGATGGCGTGATACCCTGCTCAGGACCAGTGGGTTTCCTGTCGCGGCCGCGGGGTGCCCCGGCCGCCTCACTTGGAGAACGCCGTGATCCAGCCGCTGGATGTGAAGAAGGTTCTCTCCCGCTATCTGCTGACCGAAGGCTTCGACATCATCCTGGATGTGGAACGCTCCCGCGGCAGTTGGTTCGTGGATCAGCGCGATGGCGCGCCCTATCTCGACTTTTTTTCCATGTATGCGTCCATGGCGGTGGGCTTCAACCATCCCCGCCTGCTGCAGGCAAAAGAGGAACTGGGGCAGCTGGCGATCACCAAGCCATCCAACTCCGATGTCTATACCCCGGCTATGGCGGAATTCGTCGAGACCTTTGCCCGCATCGCCATGCCCGTCGAGCTCCCCCATGCCTTTTTCATCGACGGCGGCGCCCTGGCGGTGGAAAACGCCCTCAAGACCGCCTTCGACTGGAAGGTGCGGAAAAACTTCGGCAAGGGCCGCGGACGTGAAACCGGCAGCCAGGTCATTCATTTCCGTCAAGCCTTTCACGGCCGCAGCGGCTACACTCTCTCCCTGACCAACACTGCCGATCCGCGCAAGACCGACTTCTTCCCGAAATTCTCCTGGCCGCGCATCGTCAACCCCAGGATCGCCTTTCCCCTCGATGAGCAGAATCTGGCCGCGGTGCGGGCCCTTGAGGAAGAGGCCCTGGCGGAGATCGGCCGGGCGATCGAGCGCCACGGGGACGATATTGCGGCCCTGATCATCGAGCCGATCCAGGGGGAGGGGGGGGACAACCATTTCCGCGCCGAGTTTCTCCAGGCCCTGCGCCGCCTCTGCGACGCCCACGAGATCATGCTGATCTTCGACGAGGTGCAGACGGGCGCCGGGCTAACCGGCCGCTTCTGGGCCTGCGAGCACTTCCAGGTGTGGCCCGACATCCTGGTCTTCGGCAAGAAGACCCAGGTCTGCGGCATTCTTGCCTCGCGGCGCGTGGAAGAGGTGAGCTGCCACGTCTTTCAGGAGCGCAGCCGTCTCAACTCGACCTTCGGCGGCAATCTCGTCGACATGGTGCGCTGCCGCCATATCCTGCGCATCATCGAAGAGGAGCAACTGGTCGAAAACGCCCGCCGGCAAGGGGAGCGGCTTCTTGCGGGGCTGTGCCGGCTGGCGGCGGAATTTCCAGCGATTGTTACCAGCCCCCGCGGCCGTGGCCTGATGTGCGCCTTTGATGCGCCCGATGGGCACATCCGCGACCAGTTGGTGAAGGCTCTTTTTCTGGAGAAGGTGCTGGTGGTGGGCTGTGGCGAACGCGGCATCCGCTTCCGGCCGCAGCTGGTCGTGAGTCCCGGCGAGATCGATCAGGGTCTGGCCATCCTCCGGGCCATCCTGCAAAAAGGTGCTTACCCACGGCTGGAAATCCAGCGCGACCCCTGCCTCGGGAAGGGCGTCTGACGCTACGCGGGGATGGGTGGAAGCTCGCCGCCGATCTGGCGCTGATGGATATAGATGGCGAGGAGCAGGAGGCGATTAACAGAGTGAAAGGTGGAAAGTTGAACCCCTGAGGCAGCGCCTGTCAAGCTGAAGCAGCGCAAGGTATTTCGCGACGCAAATGGTTCATTTTCGCCTTCCCCAAGCCCCTCGAGCTCCTCGATGTTGACTTTGCACGACCGCTCCCTTTATCATGATACGATTGTTGCGGCCGCCGGCGCCTTCTCATCGGGAGGCGTTGCCGGCCGTCTCTTCGCAATGGACCCGGAGAAAACATGGCGATTCGACGCATACTGCATTATCCCGAGCCGCTCCTGAAGCAGGTGTCCGCACCCGTGGCGGCGATCGATGAGACACTCAAAACCCTGGCCGCTGACATGGCGGAGACGATGTACGCCGCTCCCGGGGTGGGGCTGGCGGCGCCGCAGGTGGGCGTATTGCAACGGCTGGTGGTTCTCGACTGCGCCCCCAAGGATGAGCCGCATCAGCTGATCGTTGCCATCAATCCCGAGATTATCGCCCGCGAGGGGGATGCCTTCGAAGAGGAGGGCTGCCTTTCGGTCCCAGCGTACTACGCCTGCGTCCCGCGCAGTGCCCAGGTCACGGTGCGTTTTCTCGATCTCAGCGGCAATACCCGGCAGCTGCAGGCCGACGGGCTCTGGGCCATAGCGTTCCAGCATGAGATCGATCACCTCGACGGCATCCTTTTCGTCGACCACCTCTCGCCGCTGAAGCGCTCCCTCTTCCGCAAAAAGTACAAGAAGATGATGGAACAGCAAGAGGAGCAGCTGTGATCCTTCCCAAGGATATCCGCACCGTCTTCATGGGGACCCCGGAGTTTGCCCTGGCCACCATGGAGGGTCTGCTCGACTTTGGCCTGAATCTCGTCGGCGTCTTCACCCAGCCCGACCGTCCCAGCGGCCGCGGCAAGAAGCTGACCCCGCCGCCGGTCAAGATTTTGGCCGCGTCTCGCGGGATCAGGGTCTTCCAACCGCTAAAACTGCGGGCACCGGAAGTGGTGAGCGAACTGCGGGCACTCGCTCCCGACCTTATCGTTGTCGTCGCCTACGGTCAGATTCTTCCCAAAAGCGTCCTTGACATCCCGAAATACGGCTGCATCAATGTTCATGCCTCGCTGCTCCCCGCCTACCGCGGTGCGGCGCCGATCAACCAGGCGATCGTCGACGGCAGAACGGAGACCGGCATTACCACCATGCTGATGGATGTTGGCCTCGATACCGGCGACATGCTGGTGAAGAAGACGACCGCCATCGGCCCTTTTGAAACTGCCGGAGTGCTGCACGACCGACTGGCGCTGCTCGGCCGTGAAGCGATGGAAGAGACCCTGCGGCAGCTCTGCGCCGGAACCCTGCATCCCGAGAAACAGGACGACACTCTCTCCAGCTACGCGCCGATGCTGAAGAAGGAGGACGGCCGCATCGACTGGCGCCGCAGCGCGGCAGAGATTCACAACCAGGTGCGGGGACTTGAGCCGTGGCCCGGTGCTTATACCCATCTGGATGGCGAAGTGCTGAAGATTGCCCATACGACCCCGGAGGAAGGTGTTGGCGAACCGGGAGCGATTGTCTCGGTCGGCCCGGACGGGATTCGCGTCGCCTGCGCCGGCGGCGTACTGAAAATCGGGGAACTGCAGTTGCCCGGCAAGAAGCGTCTGCCGGCCGGCGAATTCCTGCGCGGCCGACCGATCCCAACCGGTGCCCGCCTGGAATCCTGAGGTGCCAGTGGCTGAAATCTCAGAAGAGGTTTTCGAGCCGCGCAAGCGGCTTTTCATCGGTTTGCTGGCCGGGGCCTGCGCCCTGGTGCTGGTCGTGGCCTTTCTGCTCTGGTGGGTCCCCAGCGTCGGGCTCATCAACATCCATCCGGTTCTGCCCATTCTCTTCGGCACGCTCTTGTCGGTGCTTGCCCTGATCATCGTCGGCGGGCTTTCCCTGCTCATCCTCACCCTGCTCTCCGGCCGCGACCTCTTCTTTTCCGACCGCCTGCGCGGGATCGTCGTCCGCTACCTCTTTCCGGCCATCATCGGCCTGGGCCGTCTGTTGGGCATCCACCGGGACACCCTGCAGCAGTCTTTCATCGCCCTCAACAACCAGCTGGTGCGGGCCAAGAAACTGCGGGTCGGCAGCGATCGGGCACTCCTCCTGCTTCCCCACTGCATCCAACTCTTCGACTGCGCCATCAAGATCACCGGCGACGTCGACAAATGCGCACGGTGCGGCCAGTGCGATATCAGCGGTCTGGCAGCGCTGGCCAGCCGGCGCGGCATCGCCATCGCCGTGGCGACCGGCGGCACCCTGGCGCGCAAGATCATCGTCGAGCGGCGACCGCGAGTCATCATCGCCGTCGCCTGCGAGCGGGACCTCACCTCGGGCATCCGGGACGCCTACCCTTTGCCGGTGATCGGTATTCTCAATCATCGGCCGCACGGTCCCTGCTTCAATACCCACATCATTCTGGCCGAGGTGGAACGGGCCATCGACGAGCACGTGGAGGGCGGGCCGCCTTGATTTCCCACGGTGACCCATCTAAGATGAACATTGGTGGACGCGCCGAAATCTCCGCGGCAGCCACCGCAACCTTGACCTACGATTTTTAGCGCACAAGGAACCAACCGTATGAACACCTTGCGAACGATCATTCTCATGACCCTGCTCACCCTCGTCCTGATGCTGGCCGGCGGCGCGATGGGGGGGCGCGGCGGGGCTCTTTTCGCCTTGATCATGGCCGGGGTGATGAACCTCGGCTCCTACTGGTTTTCCGACAAGATCGTCATCAGGATGTACCGTGGCCAGGAGGTCGCGGACGGTCCTCTCTTCGAGGTGGTGCAGGAGCTCTGCCAGAGGAATCGTCTGCCGATGCCCAAGGTCTACATCCTGCCTCAGCCAACCCCCAACGCCTTCGCCACCGGACGCAATCCGCAGCACGCTGCGGTGGCCGCTACCGAAGGTATCCTGCAGATTCTCAGTCGCGAAGAGCTGCTGGGGGTCATGGCGCACGAAATGAGCCACGTCAAGCACCGCGACATCCTCATCGGTTCGGTGGCCGCCACCATCGCCGGCGCCATCGCCTATCTCGCACACATGGCCCAGTGGGCGATGATCTTCGGCGGCGGCCGCGACGACGAGGACAGCAACCCGATCGGTCTCATCCTGATGATGATCTTCGCCCCGATTGCTGCCATGCTGGTGCAGATGGCGATCTCCCGTTCCCGCGAATACGAAGCGGACAAGGGCGGGGCACAGATGTGCGGCAATCCCTTCTATCTTGCCAGCGCCCTGCGCAAGCTCGAAGCGGCCAACACCCGGCGGCCGATGCCGCAGACGAATGAGGCAACCGCCCACATGTTCATCGTCAACCCCCTGCGCGGCGACGGTCTCAAAGCGCTCTTCTCCACCCACCCGCCGGTCGAGGAGCGGGTTCGCCGCCTGGAGAGCCTGCAGCTCGGCTGACGCTGCAGCGCATATTCCGACCACCGGGGGCGTGAACCACACGCCCCCGCTTTATTGCTGCTGAGGATTCCCCCCATGAAAAACATCGATCCACGGCAGCTCGCCTTCGACATCCTTAACCGGGTGGAGGCGGGAGCCTTTTCCGACCTCGCCCTCGATGCCGTGCTGGTGCGCGAGCGGGAGATGGACCCCCGCGACCGCGGCTTGTTGACGGAGCTGGTTTACGGGGTGCTGCGCCAGCGCGGCCCGCTCGACTTCGTCCTCGCGCGCTTTTGCAGCCAGCCGCTGGCAAAAGTCGAACCCAAGGTCCTCAACCTTCTGCGCCTGGGGGCCTATCAGCTGCTCTTCCTCGACCGTGTGCCGGCGCCGGCCGCCGTCGACGAGACGGTCGAAGCGGCCCGAAGGGCCGGGCTCGCACGCGCTACCGGTTTCATCAACGGCATTCTGCGTTCCCTGCTTCGTGCCCGCGATGGAAAGGCGCTTCCAGATCCCGCCGGTGATCCTTTGTCCTACCTGGAGCATGCTCTTTCCCTGCCGGGCTGGCTGGCCAGCCGCTGGCTGGCTGAACTCGGCCGGGAGGAGGCGTTCGCCCTGGCCGACGCCTTGCGCCAACCGGCCCCCTTTGCTCTGCGGGTGAACACCCTGCGGACCGATCGGGAAGCATTTCTGGAGGGACTCGCCCGGACAGGGTTCGAGGCGGTGCCGACAAGCTTCGCCCCGGAGGGGGTGATCGTTGCGGGCCGCGGAGCGAAGCGTCTGCCGGGCGCCGACGAAGGGTGGTTCCAGGTGCAGGACGAAGCGAGCATGCTGATTCCGCACCTGCTGGCGCCGCTGGCGGGGGAACGGATTCTCGATGCCTGCGCCGCCCCGGGCGGCAAGACGACGGAAATCGCCGCCCTGACGGAGGGCCGTGCGCGCATCCTGGCCCTCGATATCCACCCGAAACGGGTGGCCCTGATCGCGGCGGGTGCCCGGCGCCTGCACAGCTCCGGCATCGAGACGCGCTGCTGGGACCTGACGGCGCCGCCCGAATTCCTGCCTCCCGGCAGCTTCGATCGGGTGCTGGTCGATGCACCCTGCAGCGGCCTGGGGGTGTTGCGGCGCAATCCGGAGATCCGCTGGCGGCGGACGGAGGCCGAAATCCGGCAGATGGCCACCCTGCAGCAGACGATTCTCCGAAACGTCGCTGGCCTGGTCCGGCCCGGCGGGGTCCTGCTCTACTCCCTCTGCACGCTGACCCCGGAGGAGACCGAGGGGGTCGTCGCGGCCTTTCTCGACGGGCACCCCGAGTTCGTCCGCGAAGATCTGCGGACGATCTTTCCCGAATGGCTGGAACTGTTCGACGACCAGGGGGCATTGCGCACCTTTCCCCATCGCCATGGCGGCATGGATGCCTTCTTCGCCGTGCGTTTCCGGAAAAATCAGTGATTTGCCCGTTGTCCGTGGTCCGTTGCCCGTGGTAAATAAGCAATGAACAGATGTCCAGGGACAACGGCCCGCGAACAGGAGTTCTCATGATCAAGATCGCCCCTTCCATCCTCTCCGCCGACTTCTCCCGCCTGGGAGAAGAGGTCCGCGCCATCGAAACGGGCGGCGCC
>DASPGW010000262.1 GCA_035620395.1 Desulfuromonadales bacterium
CAGCTCGTACTTCTCCAGTTTGTAGCGCAGGGTTCCCCGCGGGACATTCAGCAGCCTGGACGTCTTCGCCACGTTGCTGCCGGTGATCTTGAGTGCTTTGGCGATCAGCTCCTTTTCGATCTCGCCAATCATATCCTCAAGCAGGATCCCCTCGGGAGGTATCTCGAAGGAGAGGGGCATCTCCTTGCGCGGCGCCTCGCCCCAGATCTCCCGCGGCAGAAAATCGGGAGTGATCACCTCGGCGTTGCACATGATGCAGACCCGCTCCACCACATTGCGCAGCTCGCGAACATTGCCGGGCCAGTGGTAGCGCATCAGCAGGTCAAGGGCATCACGGGAGACCTCGCGGATTCGTTTGTTGAATTCGCCGCTGAATCGCTTGATGAAATAGTCGAGCAACGGCGGGATATCTTCACGGCGTTCGCGCAGCGGCGCCACATGAATCGGGAAGACGTTGAGCCGGTAGTAGAGGTCTTCGCGGAACGCCTTCTCTTCGATCGCCTCCTTCAGGTGGCGATTGGTGGCGGCAATGACCCGCACGTCGATGTCGATGTTGCGGACGCCGCCGAGCCTACGGATCTTGCGATCCTCCAGCACCCGAAGCAGCTTGACCTGGAGATTCATGTCCATCTCGCCGATCTCGTCGAGGAAGATGGTCCCCCCGTTCGACTCCTCGAAGAGACCGATCTTGCGCGTCTTGGCATCGGTGAAAGCGCCCCGCTCGTGGCCGAAAAGTTCCGTTTCCAGCAGATTGAAGGGGAGCGAGCCGCAGTTGATTTCAATGAAGGGGCGTTCCTTGCGCGGCGAAAGATTGTGGATGGCCCGGGCGACCAGTTCCTTGCCGGTGCCCGACTCGCCGGTGATCAGCACGGTAGCGGTCTCGTGCTTGGCGACCTCGCGCACCTGACGGTAGATCTGCAGCAGTTGGGGACTGGCCCCGATCATGTCCGCGGAACCGGGCAAATCCTTCCCCTTCCCCTCCCGGCGCAGGTGGCGCACTTCCCGGCGCAGACTCTGCGTCTCCAGGGCCAGCCGGACGATCAGCCGGATGGCGTCGGCCTTGAACGGTTTCTTGATATAGTCGTAGGCCCCCATCTTGAGCGCCTCGACGGCACTCTCGACGGTACCGTAGCCGGTGATGATGATCACCAGGACATCGGGGTCGACTTCCCGCAGCGAGGCGAGGACATCGAGACCGCTTTTGGTGCCGAGGTTGAGATCGAGCAGCACCAGGTCGACTTCCTCTTCAGCCACCTGCTTGATGGCTTCGTCACCACTCTCGGTCGAAAAGGGACGATAGCCGTCCTCGGCCAGAATCCGCTCGAGGTTCTCCCGGATGAAGGCTTCATCGTCAACGATCAGGATTTTTTCCATGCGTGCTCCAGACAGCATCTCCCCCATGGCAATCTCGCCAAAGCGGTGAGAATTCGTAAAACAGGATTTTGTATACGTCGCAGATGTTAGGACTGTCTTACAAGAAAGGCAATAGAAAAATGGTGGATTTTAGCCACATCAAGAGTAAATGATGCGCTTTAAGGTAATAACAGCCTTGAGATGTGCGCCACGAGGAGGGAAGTGGCGGGTTTTCGAACTTTTTGGTATCAGACAGCGCCCCGATCACCGTCAAAGGGGAAGCAGAGCACAAAGACACTTCCTGCGCCGGGGCAACTGCTCACCTCGATCCGGCCTCCGTGGTCGGAAATGATGTTGTGTGTAATCGAGAGGCCGAGCCCCGTTCCATCCTCCTTGCTGGTGTAGAAGGGCTCGAAAATCAGGGGAAGGCGGTCGGCCGGTATCCCCTCGCCGGTGTCCCGGATCGACACCCGCACACCGTCTTCCGCGACCTGGGCGGTGACCGTCAACGTCCCGCCGGCAGGCATCGCCTCCAGGGCGTTGGACAACAGATTGAGAAAAGCCTGCTTCAGCTTGTCGCGGTCGAGAGGAAACGGCGGGAAGGCCGCATCCATCTCCTCGACCAGCTCGACCCCCGCCCGCTGGCACTGCTTCTTCACCAGAAAAATGGTATCACGCAGGACCTCGCCGACGTCACCCGGCTCCAGCCGTCCCTGAGGTGAGGAGGCGAAGTTGAGCAGTTCGCCTACCAGCCCCTCCAGGCGCTCGATCTCCTGCAGTGAACGACGGATCAGGGTCTGGTCGGCGGGCTGGCTGAGCAAACGGTCGTGCAGTTCATCGAGCAGCAGGCTCACGCCCGTCAGCGGGTTGCGTATTTCGTGGGCAATCCCGGCCGAGAGCCGGCCGAGGGAGGCCAGCCGCTCCATCCGCCCCATGGTTTTGCGCACGTTGACCCGCTCGGTGATTTCCTCGACGGTGAGGATGCGGCCGCCTTCGTCGCCGAACTGCAGCGGATGCAGCGCCAGGCGAAAGTTCACGGTTCGCCCGCCCCGCTCGGCATCGACGTAGCGGCTCCAGCGGTTGTTTTCGGGATTGCCGCGGGCGGTCTCAAGGGCGGCGAGAAGCTCGGGCCAGGCCGCGAGCAGTTGATTGACCGGCATGGCGGCAGCCTGCTGGGGCAAAGCCAGAATGTGCTGGGCCGGACCATTGACCGACGTCACCCGATCATCGGCATCGAGGGTCAGGATTCCCGCCTCGATATTCTCGACGATCGTCTCCTTGAAATTGCGTTCCCGCAGGATCTCCCGTCGCGACCGCCGCAGATCTTCGAGAGTCCCCAGCAGCCGCTCGCGGCGAAAGTTGAGTTCGCGCGCCATGGCATTGAACGATTCGGTCAACTGCCCCACCTCGTCTCCGGAAGTCACCGGCACCTCGGTCGTCAGGGTCCCCTGGGCCATCGCCTTGGTCCCGTCGATCAGCCTCAGCATGGGGCGGGCGACGCTGCGTGACAGCAGGTAGGCGGCATACAGGACCAGCAGTCCGGTAATGGCGACAATCAAGGAAGACTTGCTGACGAAACGGGTAATCTCCCGGCGGATAACGGCGGAGGTCTCCGTGGCGGCCTTGTGGAACTGGTTCACTTCGGCGCCTATTGTTACCCCGCCAAAGATGCCGCTCCGGGCGAAATCGCCGCGGTCGTAAGCGATCGGCGCATAGGCCATGATCTTGCGCGAGCCGCCGATATTGGTGACATCGACCACCCCGGAGCGGCCATCGAGCACCGCCCTGGCCGCCACCGGATAGTTGGGATGGATGAAGCCGGCATGAAAGAGGTTGAACGGAATGACCCCCCGCGCCACCAGTTCAGGCGACGATTCAGCAGTATAAGGGGGGACCAGTTGCCCGGAACGGTCGAGACCGCGGATATCCCAGAATTTGGGATGAGCGATCATCCATCCCTCGTCATCGAACATGAAGCCGTAGTTGCCGCTGTCGTAGGAGGGAAAGACGACGAAGCGGTCCTCCGTGGGGGTGATGTGCTGGGTATATTCCATCAGATGGCGGTGGTCGAGGGAGAGGACCACCACCCCTCCGAACCGGCCGGCCTTGTCATACTGTGCCTTGGCGAAGCGGATGACGCCGCGGTAAATATCGCCTTCGACGGCCGCTTCGGGCGTTGCCGCACCGCGCAACTGCTCCTCGCGGTTTATATGCCAGCCGGTAACGCGGGAGACGAATATCTGGTCCGGGGGAAGATCTCGAGCCTGCTGGAAATAGGTTTCGGTCAGGTAGGTGGTCTGGGCGGGGTCGGATACGTTGCGCAGCGTCGGGACAGCGCGTCCGTCGACGATGCGCAGGCGTTCCCGGCCATCGGGGCCGACAAACGCGAGCTCGCTGTAGAGGGGGAACATTCCCCGGTTTTCCATGGGTGTTTCATTGGTGCCGGCGCGGTACCAGATCTCCTTGCGGTGGTTGTGCCAGAAGTCGAGGTAAACTTCGGCCTGCGGCGGCAGCATCGCCAGGTCGTGCAGGTCGCCTTCCACCGAGCGGAGAAAATCGCCGACCTCCCGCGCCACCATCTCCGCCCTCAACTCCAGGCCACGCGCCGCCTGGGTATCCAGAGCCTCGGCCGCATTCTCACGCAGCAAGGCCTCGACGGAACGCAGACTGTGACTCGAGTTGATCGCCAGCAAAATCAGCGGGACAAGCGAAAGTGCCCAGAATGCATACAGAATCTTCTTGTGCAGATTCAGGCGCGCCATGGGCCGATTATAACAGCGAAGGGTGAGTCACCGGAAGAGACAATCGACTGCGAAAAAATGGGAGGGATCAGGAACGTTCCAGTTCGCGCAGGATCTGGCGGGAATTGACTGCCAGCGGGAGAAGCCGCCGGTGCTTGGCCAGGACCTCATCGAGCGAATGACCATCGTTGACGATCACGTCGACCGGGCTGAAGGAGGTCTTGGCGACATGGGCACCATCCGGTCGGGTATAGACGGTGACTTCGTAATCCTGACCGGCGATATGAAAAATGGACTTGTGAACGAGAATTTCCGGTTCCATAACCTTTACATCTGTGGGGTGGCCTGGTGGTCGATTCACTCGCTTCAAGACAAGCGGCTTGCGATAATTTGCTTTGCATCCTGAATGAGCAATTTTCGCGCCAAGCATTCCCACTCCGGGCAAATCCCGGCAAACGCAGTAAACAGCGGGATCGTGTTTCGACAAAAAAGGCTTCCGGCATTGAACCGGAAGCCTTTTTACTAGAATGGGCTAAGTTAAATCGCGGCAAAGGGCTATTTCCGCCGGTTGACCACATAGTCGGCCAGTTCGCAAAGGGCTTGCTTCTCCGGCCCGTCCTCGAACAGGGTGAGGCGCTGCTTGGCGCGTTCCACCAGCTCTCGGGCCCGGCGCCGGGTGTGACCGATGCCGTCATAGTGCTCGATGAGGCCGATGACATAGGAGAGCCCCTCTTCCGACAAGTCATCCTCGACGACGGTTGCCACTCGCTCCCGTTCTTCTGCCGTACAGCAGCGCAGAGTCTGGATCAGCGGCAGGGTCATTTTCCCCTCGGACAGGTCGTGCCCACGCACCTTGCCGAACTCGACTTCCTCCGCCACGTAGTCGAGGGCGTCGTCCATGAGCTGGAAAGCGATCCCGAGGTCCATGCCGAAGTCGGCGAGGGCCTGTTCCCGGGCCTCGCTCACCCCGCCGAGGATGCCGCCACAGCGGCAGGCGGCGTCAATCAGAATCGCCGTCTTGTTGCGCACCACCGCCAGATAGCGCTCCTCATCGAGGTCGAGATCGCAGGTGCTGATCAACTGCAGGACCTCCCCTTCGGCCATCTGGGTCGTGGCATCGGAAAGGACCTCAAGGATTCGCAGGTTGCCGGCCCGGACCATGATGGAGAACGATTTGGCGAACAGGAAATCGCCGACCAGCACCGACGCCTCGTTCCCCCAGACCGAATTGGCCGAGGCATTGCCGCGCCGCAGCACGGCGCTGTCGACAACGTCGTCATGGAGCAGCGTGGCTGTGTGGATGAATTCGACGACGCTGGCCAGGCCAACGTGGCGGTCACCCCGGTAACCCGACAGCCGGGCGCAGAGCAGCAGCAGCATCGGC
>DASPGW010000263.1 GCA_035620395.1 Desulfuromonadales bacterium
GGTGCTGGAGACGGGGATGAAAATCCAGGTGCCGGGTTACCTGGAGTCGGGGGAAAAGATCAAGGTCGACACCCGCGACGGCCGGTTCATCTCGCGGGCGTGATCCACGCTCGGCTCAATTTAAAAAAGCCACCCGATTCGGGTGGCTTTTTTCGTTCAGGGTTGGGCTCGGCAGGGACGATTCGGCGCCAGATCGTCCCCCTCAGTTCCTCAGCAGGACGATGCCGGCATAGACGCCAACGAGCCCGCAGGCGATCCCTTCGCCGCCGGCCAGGGCGTTGATCAGGTAGCTTTCAGCGGCGGCGCCGGCGGCGAGCAGCAGCAGGAAAACTGCGAGCATGGCCAGAAAGAGCACCGGTTCGCGGCCGAGACGGCTGGCGCCGGTGAGCAGGATGCTGGTAAACAGGCCCCAGAGGGCCAGATAGCTGGAAAGAGCCGATGCCTGGGGCGCCCGGCCGAAGCCGCTTTCCGGCAAGGCAACCATGGCCACCAGGGAAAGCCAGAACAGACCGAAGGCGATACCGAAAACGGCGCCGAGGGCCTGGTGTCTCTTCCACGCCACCAGCCCCGCGGCAATCAGCCCCAGCGCCCCGTAGAAAAGTCCCATGCCAAGGGCCGCCCCGCCGAAGGGAAAGAAGCCCGCGTGGTGGAGGCTGAACAGAATGGTAGTCAGGCCGAGGATAATCAGGCTCGACGCCGGCGCATCGGTCGCCGTCTGGTCCGTTGCCGGAACTTCGGTGAAATCTCTTATGGTGGGTTGCAGCATGTTTCGGCTCCTTTGCTGGCCGGTTGCCGAGGGGAGTGCGGGTGAGACCCGACCGTCCCTCAACGGCCCGTAGCCTCACCCGCCATCTAAAGGAGTAACACTGTTTGATTTAGCAATCGATATGCCAAGTGGCTGAGTGAACTGTTGCCTTGGTGAAAAATCAACTAAATCGGCTGGTTGCGCCTGGCGACCGAGGCGTCGTCGGCCCTGGCCATGGTGCGGTTTTTTGCAGAAATGCAAAACGGCCCTGAGGCCAACAACGCCCGGTGGCCGATAAAAAGCAATTCCATAGCAATTTGCTTGTCATTTCAATAGATTGCCTGCGAAGGACGGGAGCGGGGAAGGGTTCGCAGGAGTGCAAACTGCCGGCCCGCGATTCGCAGTCCTGCGAGAAGAACTCAGGCGAGATCCTCCCGGCGGATTTCGTATTTCTTCAGCTTGCGGTAAATGGTGGCCATGTTCATGCCCGCTTCGCGGGCGGCGGCCTCGATGTTGCCGCCGGTCTTCTGCAGCAGCCCCTTCAGGTAGTCCCGTTCGAAACGGGCCAGCGCTGCGGCATAGTCGCTCTCCGCCTGGCCGGCGTCCACCGTCTCGGCGTCGGTTCCGGTGTCGATGAACTGGGCGAGGACGGGCAGGCTGAGATAGTCGCCGTTTTCCATGGCCAGCGACGCCTCGATGACGTTCTGCAACTGGCGGATGTTTCCCGGCCAGTCGAACTCCTTGGCGGCCTTGAGGGCGTCGGGCGTGAGTCCGCGAATGCTGGTGCCGAACCTGGCGTTCTGTTGCCTTATGAAGTGCGCCGCCAGCAGGGGAATGTCCTCCCGGCGCTCGCGCAGCGGCGGCAGGTGGATGTTCATCACGTTGAGCCGATAGAAAAGGTCTTCGCGGAAAGCCCCGCTCTTGACATCGGCGAGCAGATCGGCGTTGGTGGCCGAGATGAGGCGCACGTCGACCTTGGTCGGCCGGGTCTCGCCGATCCGCAGGAACTCATGCTCCTGCAGAAAGCGCAGCAGGGTCTTCTGCACATTCATGGGCAGGTTGCCGACCTCATCGAGAAACAGGGTGCCGCCGTCGGCGGCTTCGAGGAGCCCCTGGCGGTTTTCGGTGGCACCGGTGAATGCCCCCTTCCGGTAGCCGAAGAGCTCGCTTTCAAGAAGCGAAGCGGGGAGTGCCCCGCAGTTGATGGCGACGAAACGCTTCTCCCGGCGGGGAGAGTTGTAATGGATGGCCTGGGCGATCAGTTCCTTGCCGGTTCCCGATTCGCCGGTAAGAAGCACCGAGGTGTCACGGACCGCCACCTTGGCGACCTTTTCCAGCAGCGTCTTCAGGCAGGGCGAAGTGCCGATGATGTTGTCGAAGCGGAATTTGCCGAGCAGCTCTTCCCGCAGTTCGCGGTTCTCTTCGAGCAGTTTCGTATGCTTCAGGGCGTTCTTGATCCGGTAGACCAGTTCCTCCGGCTCGAACGGCTTGGTCAGCATATCGTAGGCGCCGCGGCGCAGCGCCTGGATCGACATTTCGACCGTGGCGAAGGCGGTGATCATGATCACCGGAATCTCCGGCGACTTTTCCTTGATTCGCTGCAGCACCTCCAGGCCATCGAGGCCCGGCATCTTGACGTCGGTCACGACCAGGTCCCACTGCCCCGGCGTGAACTCATCGACCGCCTCGAAGGAGCGGGTGTAGGCCTTGACGGTGAAGCCGTTGTCGAGGAGCACCGCCTCCATCATCCGGCAGAGCCCCTCCTCGTTGTCGATCAGCATGACTCTCTGCTGACTCATCTAGTACTCCTCCCGTACGAGCGGCAACCGGATGGTGACCGTGGTGCCGCGGCCCGGCATGCTCTCCAGGCCAATTTTCCCCTGGTGCAGTTCGACGATCTGCCGGGTGATGGCCAGCCCCAGTCCGGTTCCCCGCTCCTTGGTGGTGAAGAACGGTTCGAAGATTTTTTCCAGATGCTCCTCTTCGATGCCGGCGCCGGTGTCGGCGAAGGCGATGGCGATGTGTTTTTCGTCTTCCAGGGTGGTGCTGACGACCAATGTCCCTCCTCCCGGCATGGCGGCTCCGGCGTTGAGGATCAGGTTGATCGCCACCTGCCGTATCTGATCGCCGTCGACCATCACCTGCGGCAATCCCGCAGCAAATTCCCGCTGCACCTGGACATGGTGCATGTCGGTGTGGTTGGCGGCGAAATCGACGATCTGCCCGAGCAGTTCATTGATGTCGGTGGATTCCAGCGCCGGTTTCGGCGTGCGGGCATAGCTGAGCAGGTCTTGGACAATCTTCTTGCAGCGCTTGCTCTCCCGCTTGATTTCATGGATGTAGCGGTAAAGCGGGTCCTCCGGCGCAAGCTTGCCCTCGATATAGCCGGCATAGCCGAGGATGACGGCGAGGGGATTGTTGATCTCGTGGGCCACACCCGAGGAGAGGACTCCCAGCGAAGCCATCTTCCCCTGCTGGGCCAGGGCCGCTTCCATCTCCTTGTTCCGCTTGATGATGTCGGTCATGCGGTTGAAGGCGGCGGCGAGTTCGCCGAGCTCGTCGTTGCTCTCCACCTGCATCCGTTCGTCGAATCGTCCCTGCTTGACCTTGCGGATGACCGCGATCATGTGGTGGATCGGGTCGGTGAAAACCTTGGCGGCGAAATAGATCATGGCGAAGGCCAACTGACTGGCCAGAAAGGTGAGAATCAGCATGGTGGCGAAGGTGCGCCCCTTGATCAGGTTCGCTTCCCGGTAGAATTCGTCCTCGTAGGAGCCGACGGCGACGATCCAGTCCCACGGGGCGAAGTAGGCGTAGCGGACGATCTTCAGCCGCGGCGCCTTGTCGCCGATGTTCTGCCAGGGGTAGCGGATCCAGCCTTCCTTTTTCTCGCACATCTCGCGGATGAAGGCGTGCCCTTCCGCGTCGCGGGCGTCCAGGATGTTGCGCCCCTCGGAGTCGGGATGGAGGGTCAAGGTTCCCTTTCTGTCCATGCAGTAGATGTAGCCGGTACTGCCAACCTTCTTGCTCTTGATCTTCTCTTTGAGCTCCTCGAAGGAGCGGCGCTCGAAAGCGAGGTCCTCGTAGGTCTCCTCCAGGTAGCCGCTGGCGGCGATGATCCAGTCCCATTCGGGGAAATAGCGGTAGGCGGCGATCTTCTTGCGCGGGGCGCGGTCGCCCAGGATCTCGTTGCGCCAGGGGTAGATGATGTAGAGAGTCTCGCCCGGCTTCGCCTTGCGCGCCGACGTGCACATCTCGCGAATGAAGAAGCGACCCTTCTCATCCTTTTCGTCGAAGATGTTCTCCCCCTCCCGGGCGATGTGCAGCTCCAGGTCCCCGGCGGTGGTCATGGCATAGATGTAACCGGTTTCACCGACATTGACGCGCTTGAGCGCCTTCTTCGCCTCCTGCTTGGCTTCCGCCAGGCTGAGGTGCCCCTGCCGGTACTGGTGATTCTGGGTTTCCACCAGGTTGTAGGCGATATCGGCGAGAGAGGAGAGGTCGCGGATGAAGATTTTCTGCTTGTCCTGCTTGTAGACCTGGAACTGCTGGAAATGGGAATCGAGCAGGTCGGTGGTGAAGTCCGCCATGTGCTCCAGGTCGTCCTTGCTCGTCTGGGTGATCCCCAGATAGGCCTGGCGGGCGGCCAGGTAGCCGACGACGCTGCCGACGATGAAAATGGGGATGATCACCAGCGGCAGGACCATCGCCAGCAGTTTCCAGCGAAGCTTGAGGTTGTTGACGAACTTGAAGAGGTGCCGGCTCATGAAATTCCTGAAAGACCATTAATTTCAGGGATTATGTTGTAAACGGCAAGGCAAGTCAAGCGTTCCCGGCCGCCGGTTGACAGGTGCCGGGGGCGCTGCTATCCTCTGGGACATCGACCGTCGGAAGCCGCCATCGAACGGCTGTCGCTGCCGCCGAGCCAGGGTCCGCCCTGGCTTTTTTGTTACATTGCCGGGCGCCCTCATGCAGGAAGTCGACCTGAAAAAGTTCCCCACCCTTCCCGGCGTCTATCTGATGCAGGGAGAGGCGGGCGAGATTCTCTACGTCGGCAAGGCGAAGAATCTGCGCAGCCGCCTGCGTTCGTACTTCTCCGCCGAGGGCGATGGCCGCGCCCACATCCGCTTCCTGATGAACCGGGTGCGCGAGATCGAGACGATTGTCACCGACACCGAAAAAGAGGCGTTGATCCTCGAAAACACCCTGATCAAGAAGCACCGTCCCCGTTACAACATCCACCTGCGCGACGACAAGACCTATGTTTCGATCCGCCTCGATCCGCGGGAGGAGTTCCCCGCCCTGCAGGTCGTGCGGAAGGTTCAGCGCGACGGCGCCCTTTATTTCGGACCCTTCTCCTCCGGCAGTGCCGTGCGCGAAACGCTCAAGGAGATTTACCGTCTCTTTCCCCTGCGCCACTATCCGGTGGAAACCTGCCGTCGCCGGGGCCGTCCCTGCCTCTTCTATCAGATCGGCCAGTGCAGCGCCCCCTGTTACGGCAAGATCGGCCGACAGGAGTACCGTGAACTGGTCAGGGGGGTGACGGCTCTGCTCTCCGGGCGCGAAAGCGAGGTGCTCACCTTGCTGCGCGGGCGAATGACCACGGCTGCCGCCGCCATGCGCTTCGAGGAGGCGGCGATGCTGCGCGACCAGATCCGGGCCATCGAGCAGACGGTGGAACGGCAGAAGGTGGTGGAGGCGGGCGGCGGCGATCAGGATGTCGTCGGGGTGCACCGCGAGGGGGGGGAGGTGGCGGTCGCCGTTCTCTTCATCCGCCAGGGCAAACTGATCGGCCGGCGCAGCTTCACCCTCGAGTGGCGGCTGGATGAAGCGGAATTGCTCTCCAGTTTCCTGCAGCAGTTCTACGGGCGCGAGGTCTTTATTCCCGACCAGGTGCTGCTGCCGTTTTCTCTCGAGGATGCCGATATCCTTGGCGACTGGCTCGGCGAACGCAAAGGGAAGAGGGTGGGGGTGCTGGCGCCCCGGCGCGGCGATAAGCTGCAACTGGTGGAACTGGCGGTGCGCAACGCCGCCGAGGTCTTCCGCGAGCGGGGCAGCCGAAGGGAGGCGCGCGAGGCGGTGCTCGCCGAGATCGGCGAGCGGTTGCAGCTCTCCCGACCGCCGCAGCGGATGGAGTGCTTCGACATCTCCAATGTCCAGGGAAAACAGAGCGTCGGCTCGATGGCGGTGCTGCTCGATGGCGAGCCGGCCAAGGGGGAGTACCGCCACTTCCGCATCCGCAGCGTCGAGGGGGCCGACGACTACGCCTCCCTCTACGAAGTGCTCAAGCGGCGGCTGACCCGGGGCCTGGCCGAAGAGCTTCTGCCCGATTTCATCCTCATCGACGGCGGCAAGGGGCAGCTCTCGGTGCTGACCGCCGTGCTCGGGGAGTTGGGCCTGGTCGGGCGCATCGACGCTGCCGGCATCGCCAAGAGCCGGGTCCTCGCCAACGTGCGCGGCAAGGCGGTGGAAAAGAGTGAAGAGCGCTTCTTCCTGCCCGGGCGCAAGAATCCCGTCCTGCTGCGCCAGGGGTCGCCGGCCCTCTTCCTGCTCGAGCGACTGCGCGACGAGGCGCATCGCTTTGCCATTGCCTACCACCGCAAGCTGCGCGGCAAGGCCGCCCTGCACTCGGCGCTGGAAGATGTACCCGGCGTCGGCCCGGCCCGGCGCAAGGTCCTGCTCAAGCATTTCGGCAGTGTGCGCAGGCTGCGCGAGGCATCTCTTGCTGAACTGCTCGCGGTCCCCGGCCTGCCGGAACCCGTGGCCAGGACTGTTTATGCCTGTTTCCGGAACAAAGGCGACGCGGACTCCTGAAGAGCCCTTCCCCCTTTTCGCCCTCGCCGGAGTTGTCCACCTTATTCCGGCCAGCCACTGCCGATTTCCCCGGCAACGGTTATAATGGTCGATAAATTCCAGCATCTTTCGGTTGGGGGGCGCTCGTGGCTGCCACGGATAACCAGGACAGCAAAGACAAAATAAGAGTTTTATACGTGGAGGACGACCCGACCATCCGGAAAATGGTGATGATCATCCTCCGCCAGACGTTTCCTGAATTGGCCCTGCTGACGGCCGAGAACGGCCAGGAGGGGTTGGCGCTGTATGAGCGGGAACGGCCGGAAATCGTCCTGACCGATATCCGCATGCCGGTCATGGACGGTATCCGCATGGCCAAGGAGATCAGGAATCTGGACAGGCACGCCCGAATCATCGTGCTGACGGCCAACAACGACACCAACCGGCTCCTCGAGGCCATCGAAATCGGTATTAATCACTACGTGCTCAAGCCGATCGACCGGGAAAAGCTGCAGGCGGCCATCGAACAGTGCCTCTCCGGTCTCCGGCTGGAGTGCCAGTTGCGTGAGCAGGAGGAGCATATCCGGCAGATGGCCTACTCAGACTCTCTGACCGGCCTTCCCAACCGCCAGCTCTTCAACGAACTGCTCCACCAGGCCCTGGCACAGGCGGGCCGGCACCGCCGGCCGCTGGCCGTCCTCTTTCTCGACCTCGACCGCTTCAAAACGATCAACGACACCCTCGGCCACGCCGTCGGCGACCAGCTCCTGCAGACAGCCGGCAGGCGGTTGCGGGAATGCTGTCGACGGGAACGGGATATCGTGGCCCGCCGGGGCGGGGATGAATTCATCATCCTGCTCCCCGAGCTGGACGATCTGCAGGAACCGGCCAGGATGGCGCAGAAGATCATCGATGCCTTCACCCGGCCCTTCGTCCTCACCGAACACGAGCTGTTCATCTCTACCAGCGTCGGGGTCAGCGTTTTTCCCCAGGACGGCTGCGACGGCGAGACCCTGATCCACAACGCCGACCTGGCCATGTACCGCGCCAAGGAGGCAGGGCGCAGCCGCTACCACCTCTACACCCCGGCCATGGATGTGCAGGCCTCCCGCCGGCTGGCCTTGGAGAGCTGCCTGCGCCAGGCGCTGGAGCGGGGGGAACTTCTGCTCTACTACCAGCCCAAGGTCAACATCAAGACCGGCCGGATTGTCTCCATCGAGGCGCTGGCCCGCTGGAATCACCCGGAATTCGGGATGGTCCCGCCGATCCGGTTTATCCCTCTGGCTGAAGAGAGCGGGGTGATCGTCCCCATAGGCGAGTGGGTCCTGCGCACGGCCTGTGCCCAGAACAAGGCCTGGCAAAAAGCCGGCTTCTCCCCCATGCGCGTCTCCGTCAACTTCTCCCCCCGCCAGTTCCAGCAGCTCGACCTGCCGGAAATGGTGGAGCGGGTGCTGGCCGAAACGGAGCTCGAACCGTGCTGGCTGGAACTGGAGGTGACGGAAAACCTCTTGCTGGAAAACGCGGAACAGGCCATTGCCATGCTCCGTCGCCTGGGCGAGATGGGGGTGCAGATTTCCATCGATGACTTCGGCACCGGCTACTCCACCTTCAGTTACATCAAGAAGCTTCCCATCCATACCCTCAAGATCGACCAGTCGTTCGTCAGCGACATCAATTCCAGCCGCAGCGACGCGGCGATCGTCTCGGCGATGATCCGCATGGCACAAAGCCTCCAGCTCAACGTCATCGCCGAGGGGGTCGAGACGGAGGAGCAACGCCTCTTTCTCGATGCCCTCGACTGTCCGGAGATGCAGGGACACCTTTTCAGCCAGGCTTTGCCGGCGGAGGAACTCGACGAAATTCTGGAGGGGCTGAACCGGCGGGAGGGGGAGGGGTAGAAGGGGCGCGACCAGCCGGTTGTGGAGTACAACCTCACAACCCAACCTCAACTTCGCCGGTCCCGGCCGGCCGCCGGGTGACTTTCCTTGCTCGTCCAAGGATAGTAACCAAATCCCCCCCTATCCCCTCATCTCCCGCCTCAACCGCAGCGCCTGCCGCAGCGTCGGCACGTTGGCCCGCCATTCGGGGAGGGCGGCGGTGATGGCGATCTCCTCCAGTTCGGCCAGGACCAGCACGGCCACGGCTAGGCGGAAGGGCCAGGCCGGGCCGCCGGCGAAGAGGATGAGCGCTCCCGCCGAGAGGAGGACCCCCGAGAGCTTGGCCCCCCAGGTGTGATAGCTGGTGAGCCGCCGGTATTTGAGGAAGCCGATGCCGACGGGGAGGGCGTAGCTCGCCACGACCGCCGCCGCGAAGGGTGCCTCGCGGCGGATGAGGTCAGGCCACAGCCACCAGGCACCCAGGGGGACAGTCATGTAGATGGCGAAGTCCCCCCAGGAGTCGAGCCGGGCGCCCAGCTCCGAGGTCTGGTTCAGGCGGCGGGCCAGGAAGCCGTCGACGGCGTCGGAGAGGAGGGCGGCGGCGAGCAGAACGAGGTAGGCCGTCGGCCGGCCGGCGGCGGCGAGGAGGAGCAGGACGGGGGCGGCGACCAGGCGCAGGAGGCTGAGGAGGTTGGGGAGGTTCAGCATGGTCACGGCCGGTCCTTCCCCCAATCGGTCGCCTCCCGCAGCGCCTGCTCCTCGAAGCGGATGCGCCGGCGCAGGATGGTGAGGTTGGCCAGGGAGAAGACGACCAGAGTGAAGGGGGCGCGCATGAGCAGGGGGAGGAGGGCGAATTCGAGGGTGACGACCAGGTAGTTGGGGTGCTTGAAGAGTCGGTACGGCCCCCGGCGTACGGCCTCGGCACCGGGCAGCACGAGGATGCGCGTGTTCCAGAAGACGCCGAGGCTCAGGATGCACCAGTAGCGCAGTCCCATCAGCAGCACCAGGGCGGCGAGGCAGAAGAGGGTGAGGTGGTCGAGGGGTACCCGCCAGGGCCAGGATTCGCCGAGCAGGGCGGCGAAGAAGAGGGCGTGCAGCAGAACCAGTTCCCTGAAGGTTTCCGGGAAAAACTCCCGGCCGCCGCGGGCGAGAAGCATCCTGCGGTTGCGCGTCGCCAGCCAGATTTCGAAGAGACGCTCGGCGAAGTAGAAAGCAAAGACCCACCAGAGGGACATCGATTACACCTCCAGCAGCACCTGCTCGGCCGAGAACCCCGGGCCGAAGGCCGAAAGCAGGCCGTAGCCGGCTTGTCCGGCCCGCGGCGAGGCGAGCCACCTCTCCAGCACCACCAGCACCGAGACCGAGGAGACGTTGCCGTGTTCGCGCAATACCTCTTCGGTGAGGTCGAGCTCGCCGTTGTGCAGGCCCAGCGCCTCGCGATAGGCATCGACCACCTTGGCCCCGCCCGGATGCGTGAGGTAGTGGGCCAGATCGCTCTGCTCGAGTCCCCGGCTGCGCAGGAAGCCGTCGACCAGCCGCGGCAGCTCTTCCTTGACCACCGCCGGCAGGCGCGGGGAGAGGAGAAGCTGCATGCCCGCGTCACCGAATTCCCATCCCATGATGTTCTCGCTCTGCGGAAAAAGATGCGAACGGGTGGCGAGCAGCCGCGGTCCGGAACCTGCCGCTTCGGCTCCGGCGACCAGCACGGCGGCGGCGCCGTCGGCGAAGATCGCCGTGCCGACCAGATTCTTCTTGCTCAGGTCGCTGGGCATGAAAGTCAGGCTGCAGGTCTCCAGGGCGACCAGCAGGACCGTTGCCCGCGGGTGGGCACGGCAGTGGTCGAAGGCCCGGGCCAGCCCCGCCGCTCCGGCTGCGCACCCCAGCCCCCAGATCGGCAGCCGGCTGACGTCCGGGCGCAGTCCGAGCCGGTTGATCAGCCGGGCGTCCATGGAGGGGGCGGCGTGGCCGGTGGAGGAAACGGCGATGACGTGGTCGATCGACGCGGGCTCGCAGGCGGCTCGCTCCAGACAGCACTGCGTCGCCCGGGCCAGCAGCTCCAGCCCTTCATCAAGGTAAATACGGTTGCGTGCCTGCGCCGACTGCGGCCGGCAGTACCAGTCGAGGGGGCGCATGAGGTGCCGGGTGACGATTCGCGAGTGGTCGAAAACGGCGAGCAGCCGCTCCAGATCGGGGATGCGGCCGGCAAAGATCTGGCCGATCGCCTCGCGGACGGCCGCCTGGGGGACGACGTGGGGAGGGAAGGCGGAGGCGGCGGCGAGGATGTGGGGCATGCGGGCTTCTCTCAGGCTGGAAACTGAACGGTCATTACGAAAAGGGAGAAATACGGATAATGAAGCTTAGCAGAACGGTACCCGTCCGCAAAGCCCTTCCTGGGTTTGTTCTGGAAAGGTTGGATTCAGGTTGCCGGTTTCAAAGCTTTTCATCCACTTCGGGCCTTTCTTATGGGTGCCTGACGACTTCGATCAGGGTGATCTCCGGGGGAGAGAGAATCCGCATCGGCGGTCCCCAGGTGCCGGTTCCCCGGCTGGTGTAGAGGACGGAGCCGCCGGCCAGCCGGTAGAGCCCGTCATACAGGGGGTAGAATAACCTGGTCAGCAGTCTGAAGGGAAAGATCTGCCCGCCGTGCGCGTGCCCCGAGAGCTGCAGGTCGAAGAGCCCTTCGCTTTGCGGGCCGATGCTGGGTCGGTGTTTCAGCAGCAGGACGAAATATTCCTGGCCGGCCTGCTCAAGCAGGGGCCGTTCGTCGGGTGCGCCGCCGCCGGCCGGGTCGTCGACACCGATGATGCGGAGAAAGTCCGCCGGCGCCGCGGCCGTGTTCCGCAGGACGGTGAAGTCGCTGCGCTGCAGGTACTCGAGACTCTGGGCGAGGCCGGCGTAGAATTCGTGGTTGCCGGTCACCGCATACTTGCCCAGTGGCGGCGAAAGGCGCCTCCAGAGGCCGCTCAACTCCTCGAGGTGGCTGATCTGGGCATCGACGATGTCCCCCGTCGCTACCAGCAGGTCCGGAGCCAATTGCTCGATCCTGGCGACGATCGGGGCGAGGGCTTCCTCCCGGTGAATCAGCCCCAGGTGGAGGTCGGAAACCTGGGCGATGCGCAGCCTTTCGACGCCGTCCGGCAGCTTCGGGGAGATCAGCCGGACCGTCTCGACACGCAGGTCGGCCGCTTCCAGGAAGCCGTAGAGCCCGGCCGCAAGAACCGCCAGCAGGACAAGGGCGGAGGCGGCCGGGCGGTGCATGGTCAGGATGGTGGCAGCCGGCAGGAGCTTGCCCAGGGCCAGGACGAACAGGTGCCAGAGGCCGAAGAGGAGAAAGAGGGCGAAGGCGAGGAAGAGAAAGCCCATCCAGCAGTAGGCGACCCAGGCGATTGCCCTGGCCGGCAGCTCGTGGCCGGACCTGTCCAGCAGACGCACCGTGATCGGGGCGACGATCATCAGCGCCATCCACCCCGTGGTCAGGGCGGGGAGAAGAGGATGGCCGGCCAGCAGCGGGTATACGCCCCAGAAGACCAGGGCGTGCATGGCCGCATAGATGGCGAGGAAGCTGATGACGAACAGCAGCATGGACATGGGCTGTCTCCAGTCTGGTGCCTGGCAGAAATTAAAACAGAAAGGCTCCCGGCCGCAAGACCGGGAGCCTTCTCAAATCACAGGAATCCGCCTGGCTTACTCGACGGTGAGCTTGGCATCTTCCAGGATCACGTCGTACTTGTAGCCGTAGCCGAAATCCTTGTCGGTGGACAGCTTCCCGGCCACAACCACGGTGTCGCCTACTTTGACCGTCTCGCTGGTGGTGATCGTCAGGTCGTTGGTCCCTTCCTTGCCGGTGCCGTCCTGCAGGTGAATCCAGTTTTTGCCCATGATGCCGGGGCTGAACTTGACGACCTTGCCGCGTACCTTGACGTCTTTGCCGCCGAGTTGCGCCTTGCCGGCGAAAACGTCGGCGACCGTCTGGCCGCCTTCGACCTTCTTGATGCCGCTGACGTCGACGCCGTTCTGCTGGGCCGACTGAACGGTCAGGGGCGGGTGGCCTTCGGGCATTTTGGCTTGGCCGGGGGCGGCAGTCGGAGCTCCAGCGGGGGCGGCCGTCTGGCCGCCGACCATGATGCCGTCGACGAAGTAGACCAGTTCAAAGTCACGGTTGAGGGTCTTGCTGTGGTAGTTGGCCATCGGCATCCCTTCGGGAATCGCCACCGGATCGCCGACCTTGACCTGGAACTCGGGCGCGGCGGCCCAGACCTTTTCCGTGCCGGTGTCGACCTGAACGTAGGTGTAGCCGCCGGAGTTCATGGTTTCGATAACCTTGCCCGACTTGGCGGCAGCGGCGGGCTGGGCGGGTTGGGCGACGGCGGGTTGGGGCTGCGCGACGGTCTTCGGGGCTTCTTCCTTTTTGCAGCCGGCAGCCAGAGAGACGGCGGTCAGACCGGCCAGGATGAGGGTCAGGTGCTTTTTCACTATCGTTCCTCCGGATTGGGTTGAGTGGCCGGCCCGCAGTCCGGCTCTATATGTTTTCGCTTTCGGACGCCCACCTTAACATATTTTCAGCAAACGAGACAAGAGGGATTGCAACAGTTTGATGGCGCGCAAAGGCACAGGCCAGCGCCGGCCATTGGCAGGTTATCAATCGATGAGGACAATCTGGAGGTCCATGACGTTGGTGCCGGTCGCCCCGGTGACGAGGAGCCCGCCGCACCTCTCGAAAAAGGTATAGGAGTCGTTGTTGTCGAGGGACTCCCGGGGATCGAGACCCTGCTCCCTGGCCCTGGCGACAGTTTCGCCGTCGACAATCGCTCCGGCCGCGTCGGTCGGGCCGTCGGTGCCGTCGGTGCCGGCGGAAAGGAGAGTGATGCCGGGTTGCCCCTCGATCTCGATTGCGAAGGCGAGGGCCAGCTCCATGTTGCGCCCTCCCTTGCCCTGCCCGCGGACGGTAACGGTGGTCTCCCCGCCTGCAAGCAGGCAGTGCCCGGCGTTCCCGGCTTTGCTGCTCGCTGCGGCCCGCGTCTGGCGGGCCAGTTGCCGTCCCACCTCCCTGGCTTCGCCCGTCAGTTCCGCCGAAAGGATTTCGACCGTGAAGCCGAGTTCCCGTGCCGAGCGGGCGGCCGCTTCGAGGGCCTGGCGATTGCTGCCGACGATGATGTTTTCGACCCGGTCCAGAAACGGGCTCCCGGCCTTCGGGGTTTCGGGGATATCGCCCCGGCCGCCGCGGCGGAGCAGTTCCAGGACCGGTGGCGGCACCGCTTCGCTCAGTCGGTGTCGTTCCAATATCCCGAGCGCTTCGCCGAAGGTGGTCGGGTCGGCGGCAGTGGGACCCGAGGCGATGACATCGAGGCGGTCGCCGACGACGTCGGACAGGATGAGCGAGACGACGGTGGCCGGAAAGGCCGCCTCCGCCAGTCGCCCGCCCTTGGCCCGGGAGAGGTGCTTGCGGACCGTGTTCAACTCGCTGATGTCGGCTCCGGCATTGAGCAGAAGGCTGGTGGTCCGCTGTTTGTCCACCAGCGAAATGCCGTCCTGGGGTGAAACGAGCAGGGCCGAGCCGCCGCCGGAGATGAGTGTGACGATCAGCGTCCGTTCGTCCGCAGCACGGACGAGCCTGATGAGCTCCTCGGTCGCCCGCAGGCCGTTGCGGTCGGGGACCGGATGTCCCGCCTCGAAGACCTTTATCCTGCCGGGGACAGATGTCAGGGCGTGACCATACTTGGTGATGACAAGGCCGGTGTCGACCAGGTCGCCGAGGGATTCCGCGAGGGCGCCGGCCATGACCGGGGCCGCTTTGCCGAAACCGACGGTGACCAGTCGGCGGAAACCCCCGTCCCGGTAAAGGGTTTGCACCCGCCGCATCTCCCTGTGTACGGCTTCCCGCGGGGCGGCTTCCCGCAGTGCGGCGCGAAAGATCTGCTCGGAAATAATTTGGGTTCTTTCCATGGGTTGGACGTTATGGGTGGCGCCCGTAAAGCCGGCAAAGCGCAGCCAGTCGCTGCTGGAGCTCGGCGGTGAGAGCGCCGGGAGGGAAACGCCACGCCCAGTTGCCGTCGGGGCGGCCGGGTGTGTTCAGACGTGCTTCGCTGCCCAGGGCCAGGACGTCCTGCAGGGGGAAGATGCAGAAATCGGCAACGCTGGCCATGGCCAGACGGACGAGGTCCCAGGAGATATCCCGGGCACCACTGCCGAGATAGGAGCGAACCGCCTCCCGTCCCTTGCGGTCGAGGGACTGCCACCAGCCGGTGGTGGTGTCGTTGTCATGGGTGCCGCTGTAGACGACGCAGTTGCATCGAAAGTTGTGCGGCAGGTAGGGGTTGTCCGCGCCGGAGCCGAAGGCGAACTGAAGGATCTTCATCCCCGGGAAGCCGAAGCGGTCGCGCAGCGCCTCGACCTCGGGGGTGATCACTCCCAGGTCCTCGGCGATGATCGGCGCTTGGCCCAGGGTCGCAGCCAGCGACTGGAAAAGGTCGACGCCGGGTACGGCCTCCCACCGACCATTCACCGCCGTCTCCTCCTCGGCGGGAATGGCCCAGCAGGCCTCGAAGCCGCGGAAATGGTCGATCCGCACCAGATCGGTCTGGACCAGGTTCCAGCGGAAGCGGGCCAGCCACCAGGAAAAGCCGTCAGCAGCCATCCGCTCCCAGCGGTAGAGGGGATTGCCCCAGCGCTGGCCGGTTTTGCTGAAATAGTCGGGGGGGACGCCGGCTACCCGCGTGGGATTGCCCTCGTCGTCGAGAAAGAAGAGATGGGGATTGGCCCAGACATCGGCCGAATCGAAGGCGACGAAGATGGGGATATCGCCGAGAATGCGCACCCCCCGGCTGTTGGCGTACTCCTTGAGAGCGAACCACTGCTCGAAGAAGACGAATTGGGCGTACTTCTCGTTGTAAATGTGCTCGGACAGCTTCTCTCCCCAGTGACGCAGGGCCGCTTCCTCGCGCCGGCGGATCTCGGCCGGCCAGCGGTTCCAGGACTGTTCGCCGAATTGCTGGCGCAGGGCACGGAAAATGGCGTAGTCGTTGAGCCAGTAGGCCTGCCGGGTGCAGAAGTCGTCGAAAGCCTCCCGGCGTTCGGTGGTCGCGGCTTCATTGAATCGCCGGGCGGCTTTCCAGAGCAGGCGCCCCTTGAACCCATGGACGAAACCGAACTGTGCTGCCCCTTCCGGCATGGCCGCAGCGGTGATTGCGCTGGCGTCGAGGTCGCCGGCCTCGACCAGTCGCTCCAGGCAGATCAGCAGGGGGTTGCCGGCGAAAGCGGACAGGGCGCTGTAGGGGGAGTCGCCGTAGCCGGTGGGCCCCAGGGGGAGAATCTGCCAGAGCGACTGGCCGGCTCCAGCCAGAAAGTCGACGAAGGCGTAGGCCTCGGCGCTCAGCGAGCCGATGCCGTGGGGACCGGGAAGAGAGGTGGGGTGCAGAAGAATGCCGCTTGTTCTTGAGGGTTGCATGATCAGTCGCCTCCGTTAAAATTGTCTCCAGTATGCCACAACGGGGCGGTTTGAAAAGAGACAAGGCGCAAGGCTCGCAGACGAGAGAAGGACCGATGACTGATTTTCCTGTACTGGACACCCTCTGCCGGCAGATCGTCGAAAATGCCGGGGAGGCCATCGTTGCTGCCGACCGGGAAGGGCTGATCCGCCTGTGGAACCAGGGGGCGCAGAAAATTTTCGGGCACCCGCCGGAAGAAGCAGTGGGTCGCTCGCTCGACCTGATCATTCCGGAGACGCTGCGTTTTCGGCACTGGGAGGGATATCACAAGGTCATGGCGACGGGTGTGACCCGCTACGGTGATTCCCTGCTGGCCGTTCCCGCCCTGCACCGGGACGGCCGGCGGCTCTCCATCGAGTTTACCGTCATCCCCCTGCATGACGCTGCGGGTCGGATGACGGGGATTGCTTCGGTCATCCGTGACGTCACCGAACGCTGGCAAAAGGAGCAGGCTCTGCGCAAACGTCTGGCCGAGCTGGAGCGCCGCAGCGGATAGCCCTCACACGGGAGGGCCTCCAGCCTTGACCCGACAGCGCTTGTTGCGTTATGATTCGTTATCGTCGAACCAGAAACGGGCCGATTCCGGCCCGATTTTTTTGTCTCCAGCCTGAATCCGATTTCGAGGTAGTGCATACTGTGAGCAAACAGCACCAGCAGGAAGTGGAAAAGCGCCGCACCTTCGGCATCATCAGTCACCCCGACGCCGGCAAGACCACCCTCACCGAGAAGCTCCTGCTCTTCGGCGGGGCGATCCAGATGGCCGGCGCGGTCAAGGCGCGCAAGGCCGCCCGCCACGCCACCAGCGACTGGATGGCGATCGAGCAGGAGCGCGGCATCTCGGTCACCACTTCGGTGATGAAGTTCAATCACCGCGACTGCGAGATCAACCTGCTCGACACCCCCGGCCACCAGGACTTCTCCGAGGATACCTACCGGGTGCTCACCGCCGTCGACTCGGCGCTGATGGTCATCGATTCGGCCAAGGGGGTCGAGACGCAGACCGGCAAGCTGATGGAGGTCTGCCGGATGCGCAACACCCCGGTCATCACCTTCATCAACAAGCTCGACCGGGAGGGTCTGGCGCCCCTCGATTTGCTCGCCGACATCGAGGAGAAGCTGCAGATCGAATGCGCCCCCATGTCCTGGCCGATCGGCATGGGCAAACGTTTCAAGGGGGTCTACAACCTCTACCGCAAGGAACTGCGCCTCTTCACACCCGGGGGCGAAACCCGCCACCGCAGCGCCTTGGTGATCACGGATCTGGCCGATCCGCAGCTCGACGAGCTGCTCGGTGACCAGGCCGACGAGCTGCGCGCCGACATCGAACTGCTCGAAGGGGCGGCCAACCCCTTCGAACTGACAGAGTACCTCAAGGGGAACCAGACGCCGGTCTTCTTCGGCAGCGGCGTCAACAACTTCGGCGTCGAGGAACTGCTCGACGCTCTGGTCGACCTCGCCCCGGCGCCGGGTCCGCGGTCCACCATGACGCGCGCGGTTGCACCCGAGGAAGAGGCTTTTTCCGGCTTCGTCTTCAAGATCCAGGCGAACATGGACCCGATGCACCGCGACCGCATCGCCTTCCTGCGCATCTGCTCGGGGAAGTTCACCCGCGGCATGAAGGTGCGCCACCACCGCATCGGCAAGGACGTAATCCTCTCCAACGCCACCATCTTCATGGCCCAGGACCGGGCCAACGTCGAGGAGGCCTGGCCCGGCGACATCATCGGCCTGCACAACCATGGCACCATCAAGATCGGCGACACTTTCAGCGACAAGGAGCCGCTCAAATTCACCGGCATCCCCAACTTCGCTCCCGAGCACTTCCGCCGGGTGCGGCTGCGCAATCCCCTGAAGGCCAAGCAACTGGAGAAGGGTCTGCTGCAGCTCTCCGAGGAGGGGGCGGTGCAGGTCTTCCGGCCGGTGCTCGGCAACGACTACATCCTCGGCGCCGTCGGCGTGCTGCAGTTCGACGTGACCATCGCCCGGCTGGCGGCCGAGTACGGGGTGGAGGCGGCCTACGAGGGGATCGACTTCGCCACCGCCCGCTGGATCGAATGCGGCGACCGCAAGATGCTGGCCGACTTCGAGAAGAAGTGCCAGGGGAACCTTGCCCACGACGCCGAGGGGAACCTCGCCTACCTCGCCCCGAGCGAGTGGCGCCTCGGCTACGTCACCGAACAGTGGCCGGGGGTGACCTTCCACAAAACGCGCGAGCACAACTGATTCGCCCCTTGTTCATCATGTTTCGGTGGTGTAAAGTCCCCCTGATGCCCGGAAACGGGCGGGTCAGGGGGATTTTGTTTTGAACCTTTTGCGTTGGGACGGAGCTCGCCATGCCTGCAGCCATCCAGAAAACCCGCATCCGCGACCTGCTCGTTCGCACCGAACCGCTCCCGGAAGTTATCGTCAAGGGGTGGGTGCGGACGCTGCGCAAGGGGAAGGAGGTCGCCTTCGCCGCCCTCAGCGACGGCTCCTGCCTCGCCCCGCTACAGGTGGTGCTGACCCCCGAACTGCCGAACTTCGAGGTGATCGCCAGGGTCGGCACCGGCGCCTGTCTGGCGGTTGCTGGGGGACTCGTCCCTTCGCCGGCGGCGGGGCAGAAGTGGGAGTTGCACGCGCGCAGTGTCACCCTGCTCGGTGACGCGGATGCCGAATACCCGCTGCAGAAGAAGAACCACAGTCTCGAGTTTCTGCGCTCCATCGCCCACCTGCGCCCCCGCTCCAACACCTTCGGCGCCGTCTTTCGCGTGCGCAGCGCCCTCTCCTTCGCCGTCCACAGGTTCTTCCAGGAACGCGGCTTTCTCTATGTGCAGACGCCGATCATCACCGCCAGCGACTGCGAGGGGGCCGGCGAGATGTTCCGCGTCACCACCCTGCCGGCGAAGAACCCCCCGCTGGCGGAGGGGGAGGTCGACTGGCGCGAGGACTTCTTCGGCGAGAAAGCGGGGCTCACCGTCTCCGGCCAGCTCGAAGGAGAGCTTTTCGCCACCGCCTTTGCCGACATCTACACTTTCGGGCCGACCTTCCGCGCCGAGAACTCCAACACCAGCCGCCACGCCGCCGAGTTCTGGATGATCGAGCCGGAGATGGCCTTCGCCGACCTCGCCGCCGACTGCGCCCTGGCCGAGGATTTCCTGCGCTACCTGGTTACCTGCGCCCTGGAAGAGTGCGGCGAGGACCTCGCCTTCTTCAACCAGCACATCGAAACCGGGCTCATCGACAAGCTGGAGGCGCTGGCCAAGGCCGAGTTCCGGACCATGCCCTACACCGAGGCGGTGGCGGCACTGCAGCGCAGCGGACGCAGCTTCCAGTTCCCGGTCGAGTGGGGCTGCGACCTGCAATCGGAGCACGAGCGCTATCTCACCGAGGAGCTGGTCGGCGGGCCGGTCTTCGTCACCGACTACCCGGCCGGCATCAAGGCCTTCTACATGCGCCTCAATGACGACGAGCGGACGGTGGCGGCGATGGATCTGCTGGTGCCGCGGGTCGGCGAGATCATCGGCGGCAGCCAGCGCGAGGAGCGCTACGACGTGCTGCTCAACCGGATGGCCGCGGCGGGCATCGCCCCGGAGAGCCTCTGGTGGTACCTCGACACCCGCCGCTGGGGGAGTTGCCCGCACGCCGGCTTCGGCCTGGGGTTCGAGCGGCTATTGATGTACGTGACCGGCATGGAGAATATTCGCGACGTCATCCCCTTCCCGCGCACGCCGGGGAGCGCGAAGTTTTAGGCCCCCTCAGTCCCTGCTAAAAACGAAAAAGGCGGAGCCGCCTGGCTCCGCCTTCTCTTATCCTTCCACCGCCGCTTGCGGCGGCTTCTTCCACAGCATCAGCACCTTAATCAGCCCCAGCAGACCGACGCCGAGATAGAAAAAGCCCCGCCAGTGCCCCGGCTCTTTCCCTTCGCTGAGGAAGAGGACGTCCGGAGGGACCTGCATGCCCACTTCCTTCGCCAGTTTCATGAGTTTGTCCCGGTTGCCGCTGGCGATCAGGCCGCTGACGACCATGCCGGTCACCTCCCGCAATCCCTGGAATTCGGCGGCATGCTCGTTCAGATAGACCTCCTTCGCTTCAGCTGAATCGAGCTGGAAGTGGTAGGTTGCAAGAAGCTCCAGAATTCTGGGGTTGCGTGTTTCGACCAGGACACTGAAAGATTCCTCTCCCGGGGAACTCTTCAACGGCACCAGAAAGGCGTCGAGCTCGACGCTCCCCGAGGTTGAAATGGCTTCGAGCAGATTCTGGTGGCCGCCGGTGACGCGCAGCCATTCCCGCGGCACGTTCCCCTTTTCCAGTTCTTCGATGGAGATTGCGGCGGGGGACGGGTTACGCAGAAAGAGGGCAACGTCGATCCAGCCCAAATACAGCAGGACCAGGCAGATGGCCAGCAGGGTGAAGCGAAAGCGTTTCATGGCAGACCTTTGGGTGAAAAAAACGGGGCCGTCGAAATCGGCGGCCCCGTACTGTTACCAGATCAGGCAACGATTGGCAAGAAGACTCAGGCCTCTGCCGCTTCGGTGACCTGCTCGGTGACCGCGTCTTTCTGCGTCAGCAGGGAGACGACCACCAGGGCGATGAAGCTCAGGGGGATGGAGATCGCCGCCGGACTGTTGAAGGAGATCGGCGCATCCGTGGGGAGCAGCCCATAGCGGATGTACATGTCGGGGGAGAGCAGAATCAGGGTCATGGCCGAGACCAGGCCGACCCCGATGGAAGCCGCCACCCCTTTGGCGGTGGTCTTCTTCCAGAAGAGCAGCATCAGGATCGCCGGCAGGTTGGCGGAAGCCGCCAGGGCGAAGGCCCAGCCGACGAGGAAGGAGACGTTCATCCCCTCGAAGACGATGCCCAGGTAGATGGCGATGGCGCCGACTACCACGGCGGAGAGCTTGCCGGCCAGGACCATCCCCTTGTCGGACAGGTTCATGCCGAGGAATTTGTCCATCAGGTCGTGAGCGACGGCGCCGGAGGCGGCGACGATCAGACCGGAGACGGTGCCGAGGACGGTGGCAAAGGCGATGGAGGAGATGATCGCGAAAAGCACCACGCCGAAGGAGAGGGCGAGCAGCGGGGCGGACATGTTGTTGTCCATGATATTGATGACCCCGTTGGTCATCGCACCGAGCCCCATGAAGATGGTGAGGATGTAGAAGAAGCCGATGGCGGCGATGGCGACGATGGTCGACTTGCGGGCGGCCGCCTGGCTGGGAACCGTGTAGTAGCGGATCAGGATGTGGGGCAGTGCCGCGGTGCC